>JAZSLZ010000106.1:0-8213 GCA_045535635.1 Clostridia bacterium | reverse complement strand
AGCAGCACCTAAAGGACGACTTATTCTTCCTCAACAACAGGTTTTAAGAGAAATCCTAGATGTTCATGCTAAAGCATTGGTTGTTCAGGACAGTGAGGTAGAAGAAACCCTGAAAATTTTAAACAAAGAACCAAGATTTGTTATTACTGACAGTCAGGCTTTCGCAAGTGTTTCAAAACAAGTCCCTGACACCATTCCCCTCACCTCCTTTTCAATTCTTCTTGCAAGAAAAAGAGGATGGCTCAAAACTGCAGTTGATGGTGTTAAAGCAATAAACAATCTTAGAGACGGTGACACCGTTTTAATTTCCGAAGGGTGTACCCATCACAGACAATGTAACGATATAGGCACAGTAAAAATCCCTGCACTTTTAAAAAAGAAAACAGGTAAAGATATAAACTTTGAATTTACACAGGGACATTCCTTTGAGAATGATTTAAGCAAATACAAGCTTATAATCCATTGTGGCGGTTGTATGCTTAACAACCGTGAAATAGCTTTCAGAATGAGAACTGCAAAAGAACAAAACATTCCTTTCACAAATTACGGTGTTCTCCTTGCCCACTTAAATGGTATTTTAGAAAAAACTCTGCCTCAAGAATTATTATAAAAAATACGGAGCAGTCGCTCCGTATCTTTTAGTATTCTTTTTTGTTTTCCATCATTAAACTCTCCTTAAATAAATAATAGCAGCAAATTAATGCTGCTATTATTATCTGCAAAGTTCTTTTATTTATTTACATAATTTTTTCCATTAAGAATATCATACATAAGCAGTTTAAAGTCTGTTACTATATTAGCCTTGTCCTCTGCTGTAATCTCGCTATATTCATTTTCTGCATCAATAATGGCATTTCGTGCAAGAACAGGATATTTTTTACACAATTCATTCATTATATTAAAGTGCCACGGTGCATCACAGCCACTTGCAAGAAAGAGCTTTAAACCAAAAGTATTTCCGCTTACCTTTGGGCTTAAATTAAAGCTTGGCTTGTCGTAGTTTGTCCACACAACATACGGAGTTTCAAAAAGCTCTGTATATTCTGAAACAACAAATTTTTCTGTTTTTTCTATTAAACCACCATTCATAAGAGTGCTTCCTGAATCTCCTAAAAGCGGCAAATGGTCCCCATACATAGCAATAAGCACAGGCTCATCTACATTTTTGAAATATTCAACAAGTGCCATAAATGCTTTATCTGCGTTATAAACACCCTGAGAATATCTCTTAAGGTCCATATACTCTTCTTCAGTAAGAGTTTCCGCTTCCATTTCAAAATCAAATTTGTCATATCTTTGAAGTGTATATGTTCCGTGATTTTCCATAGTTACCACAAATTCAAAAATTCTGTCAGCGGTTTTATTCTCAAATTCCTTGATAATCTGCTTCACACAAGCCATATCATCTATATAGATACCTGAAACATCTTTATAGTCAAATTCATTCATACCTTTAAATGTTTCAAAGCCTAAAAGCGGATATGCAGTACTTCTGTTATAGAAATTTTTTCTATATGGGTGAAGTGCTATTGTCTGATAGCCGTTATCCTTATATGCAGAAACAATAGATGGTGTTTTATGTGTTACATACTGTGTATATGGATAAACCGACGATGGCATAAATAGCATTGGTATTCCTGTCAGCACCTCAAACTCAGGCAAACATGTTCCCCCTGCATATACAGGTGTTACAAATGTTCCCCTTACAACATTATCTGTAAGAGAATTAATTCCTGACATAAGGTCCACACTATAATTAACATTCTTTAAAAGAGCAGGATTCCACCATGCTTCGTTCTGGATAATGATAATGTTAACCTTTCTGTCCTTTTCAACGCTCTGTGCAGGTTCATATTTTGTTTTAAATGAACTAATTGTTTCTTCGTTGTAGTTTTCAGGCTTTTCGGTTATCATTTCCCCTATTCTTGGGAAAAAGTTTAAAACAGGACCGTTGGCGTAATAATCCTCAATAGGATTAAACGCCGAAAAAGCTACATCGTTTTTAGTTAACACATCTGTTTTAAATTCAGCACTGATACATACTGCATAGGTTACCGTTGAAAAAACCAACAGAGCTACTATTCCAAATGCAATTCTTTTGACAGGTCTTATTCTCTTTTTGTTGTTTCTGCATACCTTCCAGTGAACAACCAGAGAAACAACATTCATTACCAACGCAACAATTCCAGAAACAAAAAAAGGAATTTCAGCAAAAGTTGCAATCTCTTTAATATTTTTAAAAAGCAACAAGTCTGTTGGAAGCAATGGGTTTCCGTTTACTCGGCTTAAGGTTTCCGATGCATAGACAAGTCCAAACATCAAAATCGTATTAATAAGATTTGAATAAAACGAGCTTTGCGTCAATGTATAAAACAAGCACTGTGTTGCAAGTAAAAATACATAAGATAAAATAAGCTTCTGCACAAAATATCCGGTTGCGAAAAATCTTGTTAATGTGCCAAGATGTGAAATATGCATAACCTCAAGAGATAATAACAAGATCAACGGTGCAATAAAAAACAGTATTCTTCTTACTGAATTCTGCATTTTTTCATCTTTAAACTTTATATAAAAATGCTTGTCCATTTTTTATACCACCTTTCCAAACCAATATTATAACACTTAACTTGCTAAAAATCAAGAAAAAAGGACTGTAAAATCAGTCCTTTTTTAGAAAATTCCACATCCGTTGTTATTATTACCTGCAAAAAGAATAATAATTACTGCGATAATAATAATCCATATCCAGTAGTTTGAATCATTCTGGCAGCCACAACCCTGATTGCAACAATTGTTAGAATAATCTGGCATAATCAATCCATCCTTTTTTATTTATTTTCAGCAACCGCAGCCCATATCGTTTTCATGTCCTTTGCAGTCACCGCACCAGAAGAGTAAGAGGAATAAGATAATAAACCATAAGATAGTATCCTGATCAAAACCTTTGAATAATGACATTGAAATGCCCCCTTTCATAAATATAATATTTAATTTGATAAACTTTGTTACAAAAAAATTGACTTTTACATAAAAAAAATGTATTATTATATAAACGAAAGGAGGTCTTATTTGTGAATGTACTGGTTATGTCAATTCCAACAGGCGGAGGACATCATTCAACAGGTATGGCTATTGTCAAAGGAATAATAAATGCAGGTCATAACGCACATATGGTTGACGTTTACGAATATATAAGTCCTGCTTTAAGAGACAGTGTTTCAAAAGGATACATTATGTCCACAAAATATGCACCTGAACTTTATGGATTTGAATATCACAGATGTGAAGAAAAAAGCTCCAAAAGAAGAATTCAGGTTTCAAGAACCTTTAACTATTTTGTG
This sequence comes from Clostridia bacterium, assembly GCA_045535635.1. Taxonomy (GTDB): domain Bacteria; phylum Bacillota; class Clostridia; order RGIG6154; family RGIG6154; genus RGIG8700. The sequence goes on along the minus strand of JAZSLZ010000106.1, from coordinate 4,872 downwards.
TCCCTTGCTTTTTTATCATATATAAAAGAATATAATCCAGATGTTATTATTTGCACTCACGTTCTTGCGGCGCAGGTTGTAAATTCCCTGCGCAAAAGAGATAAAATTGATAAAAATATAAAAATAGTTGGAATAATAACAGACTTTACTATACATCCTTTTTGGGAAAATGTTGATATTGATTACTATATAACAGCATCAGAACTTCTTAACAATCAGATTGAAAAAAAGGGCATAGACCTTAACAAGGTTCGTGCATTTGGTATTCCTACCGATGAAAAGTTTTCTCATTTTTATGAAAAGAGTGAAGCAAAGAAGCTTCTTGGTATAGAGGATAAAAGAACTATTCTTATTATGAGTGGTTCTATGGGCTACGGAAGTGTTTTAAATCACATAAAGCTTCTTGACAAGCTCGACGAGGACTTCCAGATGCTTATAGTTTGCGGTAAAAATCAAAAAATGCTCCGCCGTGCATCTGCCCTTGAAACTAAAAAGAAAAAATATGTATACGGCTACACTAAAGATGTTCATATTATGATGGACGCCTGTGAATGTATTATAACAAAGCCTGGCGGACTTACAGTTTCTGAAAGTCTTGTTAAGGGGCTTCCTCTTATTCTGTTCAATCCGATACCGGGACAGGAAGACAGAAATCTTGAGTTTTTAATAAACAACGGTATTGCACAGTATGTTACCGATACTTATCCTGTTGACGATGCTATCTATCAGCTTTTTAACAATAGTTGGAAATTAAGCACTCTGCATGATGGAATAAAGCAAATCGGTAAGCCAAACGCAACAAAAGACCTTTGCGATTTTATTTTAGGATTGTGATTTATGTATTTACCACCTGATATAGAAAAAGTTATAGAAATAATAGAGCAGTCAGGCTTTGAAGCTTACGTTGTAGGCGGTTGTGTGAGAGACTATCTTATGGGAATCTCGCCTGATGATTACGATATTGCAACCTCTGCAAATCCTGACACTATTAAGCTTTTATTTGATAAAACCTACGACACAGGAATTGAGCACGGTACTGTTACCGTTCTTATGGGCTCAACTCCCATAGAGGTTACCACCTTCAGAACCGAAGGCGATTATGTTGATAACAGAAAGCCGTCTTCTGTTTCTTTTGTAAAAAAGCTGGACGAAGATTTAACACGCAGAGATTTTACAATAAATGCTTTAGCATATAACAAAAGGTGTGGTATTGTTGACCTTTTTGGCGGAACAGAGGATATAAAATCAGGCAAAATACAATGCGTTGGCAACCCTGATGAACGGTTTACAGAAGATGCTCTTCGTATGCTTCGTGCAATAAGATTTGCCTGTAAAACAGGCTTTCAGCTTACAGACGAAACAAGAGCCGCAATTACAAAAAACGCGGCATTAATCCGCAATGTAAGTAAAGAACGCATAAAAGCTGAGCTTGAAAAAGCTATTACCTCAAAGCACAGAGAAAATCTTTATCTTTTATATGAGACAGGACTTTCAAAACAAATAGCAGGTTGGCTTGATTTTTGTATGAATACTCCGCAAAATACTCCCTATCACCTATACAATGTGGGTATTCACTGTCTCAAAGCTCTTGAAGCTACTACCTATGACAAGGAAGCTTGTTGGGCTGCACTTCTTCACGATGTTGGAAAGCCCTATAAACGCACAACTGATGCAAAAGGACAAGACCACTTTAAAGGTCACGAAGAAGTAAGCTCTGAAATCGCAGACGAAATTATGCGTGAGCTTAAATTTGATAACCGTATGCGTCTTAAAATCAAAAAAGTTATCAGGCTTCATCGTTTTGAATATGCTCTTTCTCCCTACGGTGTAAAAAAAGCTATTTGCGACTGCACAAGAGAAGACTTTGATTTACTTTTAACACTTATGGAAGCAGACAGTAAAGCTCACAGCGAAAGTGCCGCAGCTGAAAGACTTGAAAAGATTTCCATCATCAGGAAAATCTATAAAGAAGTTAAAGATGATCCTTTAACCATAAAAGAGCTTAAAATCAATGGCAACGACCTTAAAGCTCTTGGTTTAAACGGTGCAGAAATAGGACGCACTCTTGAAAAGCTTATGGATGAAGTTCTGAAAGATAAAACACTTAACGAAAAAAGCAAACTGTTGGCTTTGCTTGGAAAGGAATAATATGTTCTGGAAATCAAAATACATCAAGGCTATAAAATTAATTAATCAGGGCAATCTTACTGATGCTCTTTATGAATTTGACAAAATGCTTGACCGTAAGCCTAAATATTATGCTATGGTTCAATATGCATTTTTCCTCATTAAAGCAGGAGAATATAAAAAAGCAGAAAATCTTTATAATAATTATATTTTCAAAGACATCAGCAAAAAGAAGCCTAAAGACAAAATCCTATCCGACATCAACTACGCTTTGCTGGTATGGAAAAAAGGCGATTTAGACTATGCTATTGAGCTTACGGAGGATTTACTTGAAAAGTATAAAACAACATCAATTTATGTTAACCTTGGGTTGTTTTTAATTCTTAAAGGCGACTATGAAAAGGCACTTAAAACAAATCTTGAGGCCTATGACTTTTCACCTGAAAATCTGGGTGTTTTAGATAATCTTGGTATGAATTATTATTTTCTTGGTGATTATGAAAATTCAAAAAAGATATATGAGCAATTGTTCAGTATAAAAGAAAATCCGTCTTTTGCAGACTGTTATTTTAATTACGGAAGACTTTTAAGCAAACTTGGCGAAAAAGAAACAGCCAAAGCTTTTCTTGAAAAAGCTTTGACTGCAGAATTTTCTGTATTCAGCTCTGTTACAAAACAACAGGTTGAAGACGAACTTAAAAATCTTCCATAAAGTAAACATCGTTTACGGTAAATTCTTTTCCCCGCAAATAATCAAGCGGGGATTTTTTTGTAAAAGAAAATCTTAACTTGTATGAATAAAGTGCCTGATGTTTATAAGGCAGATTTTTGTTCATTTCGTTAGTTCCATACTTTGTGTCTCCTGCAAGAGGATGACCTATGTACGCCATGTGCGCTCTTATCTGATGAGTTCTTCCTGTAAGAAGTTCAACCTCTAGAAGTGAAAGACCTTTTTTAGATTTAAGCACCTTATATTTTGTTGAAATCTTTCTTGCACCTTCCTGTGGTTCATCAAAAATATATGCTCTGTTTTCTTTTGAGTTTTTTATATGGTATGCATTAAGGGTATCTTCTCTGGGCCATGGCTTTCCGTGAACAATACAAAGGTACTTTTTATCAATTTCTCTGTTTTTGATTTTCTCATTCATAGTACGAAGTGCCATTGCATTTTTAGCCGCAATTACAATTCCGCCTGTGTTCTTATCTATTCTGTTGCAAAGAGAAGGTGTGAAACTGTTTTCTTCTTCAGGCAGATATTCTCCTTTAAGATAAAGGTATGCCTGAATCATATCAATAAGTGTTTCACCGTCTGATGTTTCATCATCATGAACACTTGTGCCTGGCTTTTTATCCACCAAAATTATATTATCGTCTTCATAAAGAATATTAAGCACAGGCATTATTTTAGTAATGTCTTTTTTAATCTCTTTCTTTTCAAGAACATCATCATTAAGATAAATTTCAAGAACATCCCCTACCTGAAGCCTTGTGGAAATTTCACATTTCTTGCGATTAATTTTAACATCCTTTTTCCTGAAGGCTTTGTACATCAGCGATTGCGGAAGTGTTGGAAATGTTTTCGTCAGAAACTTATCCACTCTCTGATTTGCATCATTTTCTGTTATTACTATTCTCTGCATATTTTCTCCATTTCTATTATAATTTTAGAAAATCATTATTTATTTTTCTCATTAAAGTAAATGATAAATGCACCCATAACACAAATAGCAGCAAGAACACCAACCTCTTCTGCTCCTGTAAACATGCTCATTGTAAGCAATCCAACAACTAATGTGATAAACGCTGCTAAAATTCCTTTACCCATATTTTCTCTCCTTTTTATTGCTTATCAATAACTAGCTACCATATATAAAGACTGTATAATGAATAATTAATAATTAATGATGAATAATTGTGGTTGAAAATCGCCTTTGCGATTTTCTTCATTAATTTTTCATTATTCATTAATTTCATCTATTTGATGAAATCTTTATATAAAGACTGTATAATCTGGATGCCAAATCATTTTGGCACTGTTTCACGTTAAGTTAGTACAAAAAATTATTTTGAATTATATTCAAACAAGTTTTTGCTATCCAAATATACTTTCCTGAAATTAGTTATTATTTCTTTATCCTTACTTAAAATCATCATAAATGTACTATCAAATGGAACTATTTCAATACAAGACAATGGATGTTGTAATGCTAGAGGATTCTTAAAATATTCATCAAAATTCTCTTCGCTAATGTTATATTTCAGTACTTCTGATAAATCAATACTTTTATCAAACCCCGACAATATCCCCCATATCCATTGAAAATCATCTTCTAAAATTATCTTGGTCAATTCTTCTCCTGAAATCCAACAATATTCGCTATTGTGAAACAAATCATCTATTTCGCGATTATGTGGATAACACTCACAATTAGTAATAAGCCAATTATAATCATTCTGTCTATTGTCAATGGCATCAAAAACTTTTTTCAAGTATGTATAATATTTTTCATCATTCCTACTTATTGCTCCATACACCATATAATCACTTCCTTTCTACAAATTTCGACAATCTTACTATGATTTTGTCAAGTTAGGGACAAAAAATGTCGATATGCAGACTTAAAGTCTGCTCGATATTTTTACTATCGTAAAATCGATATGTTTTCCCTTCGATCAAACTCGATATGATATGAATTCTCGTTGCCGTAAGGCAACATATCGAGCCGTCAGGCATATCGAGTGCAA
>JAZSLZ010000006.1:0-6071 GCA_045535635.1 Clostridia bacterium | reverse complement strand
TTGATTTGCGTAGTGATTATGAAAAATCAGAATTAATTTCCGGTTTCTCATAAATTTTTCATTGAATTAATCCGCCCTCGCCCTGCCGCAAGGACAGGGCGGATTTTTTATTTAACTAAATCAATTAGCTAAAGCTAGTTTAATTCTTAAATTATGTAAGAATTAGTCAAGCTGTTCAACTGTGATTGCGAAATCAAATGTTTCGTTAAGAACAGTACCTGCGATAGTATCAACACCTGCAGCAACCTGACCAAGTGATGTATCTTCTGCATCTTTACCGTTTTCAAATGCCCATGTCCAGTCAAGTGTCCATGAACCACTGAGAGTATCAAATGTATCATCTTCAACTTCGTAGATACCGCTTAATGTATCTGTTAAGTATGTCTGGATAGCTTCTAAGTTACCTGTTGCTTTTACATTCGCACCCTGTTTAAGTGTCCAAACAACTGGATAGTAGTTTGCAGCTACATCATATGTATCTGTTGGATTAGCTGTTGTCCAGTTTTTGTAACCTGTACCTGCTGGAAGTGTAACCATTGAAATAGGATCAACCTGTGCAAGTGTAGCTGTAACTTTAACGTCAACTTCAGGAGCACCTGCGATTGTGAAAGCTGTCATTGTACCTGCTGTGCCAGGAGCAACAACGTCTTTTGTATCATCAGCGAGAACTGAAACACCTGTGTTATCGCCTGAACCATCTTTAGCATATTCTGGAGCGAAGATGTCTGATTCTGCTGTAAGAACAACACCGAATTTTGCAACTCTTGCTGTGTCGTTACCTTCTGCAGTTGTGATGTACTTAGCTAATGTTGAGCCAACGAATGTTGATGTGATGAGGCAGAGAACTACTAATACTGCCATTAATTTTGTTAAATTCATCTTTTTCATAATATTTTTCTCTCCTTTTAGGATTTTTTTATCGGACAGCATATCTTTGTTTTTTCATACGCTGTCCGGTATGAAAAACGTTTTATATTTTCAGTCGGAAAGCGGCATTTTATCCGACTGTTAAATATACGAAATTATTTTTCTTCTTTTTCAGCAAGTTGAGCTTTAAGTCTTTCAAGCTCTTCTGCAAGTTTTTCTTTTTCTTCTTCTGATTTTGCCTGTTCTTTTTTCTTTTTCTTATTGTTTTTGCCTTTAATAGCCATATCAAGAATTATGTATATAACAACAGGAACACCGATAAATACAAGCATACCAACAGGTGACTGTGCAAACATTGCAACATCACCAAGCTTTGGAATTCTGAACCAGAATTTACCGATAAGCTCTTCATACTTAACAGGCTCCTGGTCTTCTGAATTGTTGGCATCACCTTTTGTTAAGAAAGTGCCGTCTTCATGAATACCGATAATTCTATGTGTAACGGTTGTTTTGCCGTTCTGCATAAATGTTATAACATCGCCAACCTGTAAAGTAGCAGGATCAACTGCCTTTGTTATAATCATATCGCCAACTTCGATATGGTCAGGTGCATCGCCACTCATAGAACCTGACATAACAATCATAGATGTAAAACCAAAAGCTGATGGCGGTCTATCAGGATTTAATGTTCCTTTAATAATAACAGTTAAATTAGAAATCAAAACGATTGTTAAAATAACACAAATTATTATAGAAACCACCGTTAGCCACTTTGGCTTTGTTCTTTCTTTGCTCATTTTAAGTTCCTCCTTACACATATCATTTGTATAAATATTAGCCTTAAACTTCTGCTAATGATATGTCCCTACTAAGATTTTAGCATAATAAAGTTTCTTTGTCAACAACAAATCACTGCAATTTGCAACTTTTTCTGTTTTATAACAAATTCGTTATACCCTTATAATCTGTATAACAAAAACATAGACCATCAACATTTTGTTTTTTTTGCTATTGAATAAATATTCACCCACAACATCTTCTGCCCTTACTTTTGTAATATTTTTCTTGACACCTGAATAAGCTTTCAAAAAAAGGAGAAAAAAACATGGAAGAAATTTGTGTTTTAGTTGCAAAAGAGAAAAGAAAAAGCTTTAAAAGATATGATTATAACAGACGAGTTATTGAAGATTTTAATTTAGCATTAAACATTTATACTGTTTTCTGCCCTAAATCAGCTTTTACAAAACGTAGACTTAAAAAGATTTGCTCAAAATATTCACTTGTTTATTCAAAAGATGTATGTTTTAAGAAGTATTGCAAATCCAAGGAAGATTCCATATTGAATTATATTCCCGATTTAGCAATTTCATTCATAACAAAAAATATGGACCTTTCTGAAAATGCTATAGGAATTGTAATAAAAAGCAACAAACTTGTTAATATTAATTTTCTGTCAGCATTATTAAAAAATATCAAATATATAAATATATATACTCCAACCTCCGAATCTAAAAAAGCAATACTTGATGCTACAGGAATTTGTGCAGCAAACGGCAAAGATTATTCAGAAAGACTTATTATCTACCTAGACGAAAATCTTTCCTTTTTTGTTGACGGTGAGTATATAACAGATGTTAATCTGTCAGGACATAGTTTTTTAGAGGAAATTTCTTTCCCTGCTGTGGAAATACTTAAAGATTATTTGAAACAGCCGCAATCCAGAAATATTATGGAAAAATCAGGGATTTATATTAATAGTTTACACCCACTTGACAAAACATACTAATTTCAGTATAATGTATGAAATTAATAAAGAAAAAGGAGAATTAAATAGAAGATATGGCTAAACAGGTAGAATTAACCCAAGAGGGATACGATAAGCTCGTTGCTGATCTTGAGCATTACAAAACCGTTGTAAGAAAAGAAGTTTCAGAAAAGCTTAAACTTGCAAGATCTTATGGTGACCTTTCTGAAAATTCAGAATATGATGAAGCTAAAGATTATCAGGCAAGAGTTGAATCTAAAATCGCAGAGCTTGAAAATTCAATTAAAAATGCAGTTATTATCGATACATCATCAAACGACAGTTCAGAAGTAAGATTCGGTTCAACAGTTAGAGTTTATGACAGAGAATTTGAGGAAGAGCTTGAATACAAAATCGTAGGTCCAAAGGAAGTTGACCCAAGAAATTTCAAAATTTCAAGCGAAGCTCCTGTTGGTAAAGCAATGATTGGCAAAAAGGTTGGCGACATTGTTGAAGTTAAAACCGAAACAGGCGATGTTATAGAATATGAAGTTTTAGAGATAAAATAAAATGGAATGTTAAAATACTCCAGACCGCAAAAAGGTAATAAAATATAAATTCTGGACATTCAATAACTAAAATTAAACACAAAACGCAGAAAAACCTCACAGTGTGAGGTTTTTCTTTGATTTAATGCCTTTTTGCTATGAACAAACTTCACCTCTCGCTGTACCCTCGTACAGCTTCGGGTAACCCCTTACGGGTTCAGTTTGCTCATTCTGAAGCATTTTTCCTATCCCATTTGAAAGAAACGATGTTAAAAACATCCTCATTTATTTTATTCTCTTTAAATCAAGCGCTTCTTCAAGAACTGATGCAATTTTAGTTGCCATTGCAAACAAACCTAATACATTTGGATGGCTATCGTCTGAAATACAGTCGTCGTAGCCGAAATCGTCATAGAAATGTCCGCCATCAATGAAATACACATTTTCGCCTCTGTCTTTTGCATTTTTATAGGTTGTGTATATGATGTCTCTTCTTTCCATTGCTTCTTCGTATGGAATTGCGTGGAAGTGAGGTCTTGTTATCATTATAATAGGCAAATCTTTGTTTGCTTCTCTTATGATTTTATAGAACTTTTCGTGAGTTTCTCTTAAATACTCAGGAGTTGGTGCGTTATGGTCATAGTCAATAACACATGCACACATATCAAGATCTTTGATATACTCTGCAAAGGTTTCTTCACCCTTTGCACTTCCTGAAAAACCAAGATTTAAAATATCAATATCATACATTCTTGAAATAATCGAAGGATATGGCATACCTGATCTTGCACCGTGCATACCGTGAACTATTGAAGAGCCATAGAAAACAACTGGCTTACTATATGTATATTCGTCCGCTTCTTTAAGATATGCATCTTCATTGATACCGATAGAAATATCGTCTATTCCTGCACCATAAGGAGCATAGAAAATATATTCTCTTTCTTTTGGATCAGCAATATCTCTGCTGATGTTTATATATCTGTTTTCATCTATATCCTTTGGTCTGTAGGTTAAGAAAAGTCTCTGTCTTTTGTTTTCTCTTACATAAAGGTCAAACCCTGCATTTGCCTGAGTAAATACTTTTACACCGTCCCATGGAATTCTGAATCTTACTGCTATTTTACTTGCATTTGTTCTAAACGCAAATCTCACGCCTGACGGATGGCTATACATTGCAGTTACGCCATGATTAACAGTAAGCGCAACAGATCTTGGGAGTCTTCCATATGAATTATACTCTGTATCATAGGCACCGCCGAAAACCTTTATAGGCTTTGTTTCAGGAGAGAAAAATTTAAGTCCTTCTCCCTCAAAACTGTCTCCAATCAAATTTTTATCAATTTTTGTAATATCCATATTATTCTCCCATTATTTTCTTCAGAGCATTGCCGAGAATTTTTATTCCTTCAACTATTCTTTCGTCTGTCATTGTTGAGAAGTTAAGTCTGAATGCAGAGCATTTTGCTTCCATATCAACCATAAATGTTGAACCAGGTACAAAAACTACTTTTTCTTTCATACATTCTTTTGCAACTTCTTTTGTGTCATACTCACCGTGCATATCACACCATATAAAAAGTCCGCCTTTAGGTTCTGTGTAGGTTACCTGTTTTGGGAAATATTCTTTCATTGCTTCAATCATAACAGAGCATCTGTGAGCATAAAGCTTTCTGTTTTCTTTAATATAGTCATCAAGGTTATATTTTGTTAAAAATTCATAAACCATAAGCTGTGGCAAAATACTTGTGTGAACATCTGAAATCTGCTTACCAACTGCAATTTTTGCAATCAGCTCTGTTGGTGCTACGATATATCCAACACGAAGTCCAGGTGCAATAACCTTTGAGAATGAGCCTGAATACGCAACATTTAAGCCATCATCCATTGATTTGATTGTTGGGATTTTGTTGCCATCGAATGTTAACTCACCATAAGGGTTATCTTCAATAACTAAAATGTTATTTTTCTTTGCAATATCAAGAACTGCTTTTCTCTTTTCAAGAGACATTGTTTCCCCTGACGGATTCTGGAATGTTGGAATAACATAAAGAATTTTAATGTTTTCATTCTCTGCAATAACCTTTTCAAGTGTTTCTGGTGAAATACCGTCTTTTTCAACAGGTACGCCAACAAGCTTTGCATTATAAGAACGAAATGCATTTGTTGCACCGATAAAGCTAGGCTCTTCAACAATAACTGTATCACCCTCGTTAACAAGTGCTTTTGTTATTAACTCAATGCCCTGCTGACCGCCTGATGTAATCATAATATCATTACCTTCAAAAGAGATATTCTCTTTTTCAGTAAGCATTTCTTTGATTTTTTCTTTTAAAGGTGCATAACCCTCTGTTACACCGTACTGAAGTGAAAGTACAGGGTTTTCTGTTAAAAGCTTATTTGCAATTTCTGCAAGTTCCTTGTTTGGGAAAAGCTCCGGTGCAGGGTTTCCACCTGCTAAAGAAATGTATGAAGGATCTCCTGCAACCTTAAAGATTTCTCTTATTGCAGAGCCATTCATTTTACTCATTCTGTCTGATATAATAAATTCCATTTTTATCTTCCTTTCTATATGCCTGAAGAAATTTTTCTCAGACTGTGCATTTGCTGAGCGTAGTGTACTTTGTGTACATAAGCAAAAGCAAAGGTGCAGTATGGGGAAAATTTAGTTCAGGCTCACTAATTTAGTTTTTTAATACTACACAAGCCCAGGCGCCTCGTTCATACTCTTCTACTACTGTGAAGCCTTTTTCTTTGATAGTATCAACAACCTCATCTTTTCTTTCGGAAATGATTCCTGAAACAACAAGTGTTGAGTTTTCTTTTAAAGGTGCATAACCTTCTGTTACACCGTACTGAAGTGAAAGTACAGGGTTTTCTGTTAAAAGCTTATTTGCAATTTCTGCAAGTTC
>JAZSLZ010000012.1:0-8309 GCA_045535635.1 Clostridia bacterium | reverse complement strand
GCTCTACCAGCTGAGCTATACCCCTGTATTTGCAACATTGGTATTATACAACATTAATATAAAAATGTCAATACTTACTTTTAATAAAATTTGTACCAGATATATTTTTATATACAAAAGGGTGTTTTTATTAACACCCTTTATACTGATTTCATATAGTTTCTACTTTAATTATGTTTGTATTTCCTGGAATTGAGTTAATTACGCCTCCTGTCATAACAACTTTGTCGCCTTTACTTAAACCAAGTCTGTCTTTTGCAACTCTTACTGCGTGATAGAAAAGAACATCTGTTGAATTGAAATGTTCTGAGAGCATTGGTATAACGCCCCATGAAAGTGAAAGCTTATACCACACTCTTTTATTTGTTGCCATACCTATAATATCAACAGGTGCTCTGAAACGAGACACCATTCTTACTGTCACACCTGACACTGATGAAACAACCACAGCCTTTGCCTTAAGGTCAACTGCCATCGTGCAGGTTGCATGGGAAATGGCATCAACTTGATTATTAATTTTAAAATCAGAGTTCCTGAATCTTTTTTCATAATTTATGTGCTTTTCAGTTTCTTCAACTATCTCTGACATTGTACTTACTGTTTCAACGGGATATTTTCCTGCTGCAGATTCTCCCGAAAGCATCACTGCACTTGTGCCATCATACACAGCATTGGCAACATCTGAAATTTCTGCTCTTGTAGGTCTAGGATTGTAAATCATTGACTCAAGCATTTCTGTTGCAGTAATAACTCTTTTTCCGAGCATTCTGCATTTTGTTATAATATACTTTTGAATTGCAGGGACTTCAGCAAAAGGAATTTCAACGCCTAGGTCTCCCCTGCCAATCATAATACCTTCGCAAACCTCACATATTTCCTCGATATTGTCAACACCTGTTCTGTTTTCAATCTTTGCTATAATATCAATATTTTCTCCGCCGTTGGCTTTTAAAAATTCCTTGAGATCTAAAATATCCTGTTTTCTTGACACAAATGATGCCGCTATAAATTCGACATTATTTTTTATTCCCAAGAGCAAGTCTTCTTTATCCTGTTCACTTAAATATACCTGCTTTAATACTTTATTAGGAAAACTCATACTTTTTCTGTTTGAAAGTTTGCCACCGATAATAGTATTGCAAATTATTTCCGTATCGTTTATTTCTCTAGCCTCAAATACTACAAGACCGTTATTAACAAGTATTCTATCCCCTATTTCTATATCGTTGACAAGGCCATCGTAGCTGACCGAAACAATTTTTTCATTTCCTTCAACTTTTCTTGTTGTAAATATAAATTTGTCTCCGTCATTTAATATGATTTCATCATTTTCAAATGTGCCTATCCTGTATTCAGGTCCTTTTGTATCAAGCATTATTGCAACAGGAAAGTTAAGCTCCTCCCTGACTTCTTTAATCATATCAATATTTTCCTGATGGTCTTGGTGTGTACCGTGGGAAAAATTAAGTCTTGCAACATTCATACCTGCTTCGCACATTTTAATGAACACTTCTTTGCTATTACTTGCCGGACCAATAGTACAAACAATTTTAGTTTTCCTCATATTAATTCTCCTTACACATAAATAAAAAAAAGCACCCCATAGACAATGAGGTGCCGAATGCTTTTAGTTATCTAGAGCATCATCAAGCCAAACTGCTGCAAGATCAAGAGCTTCATATATTCCATCTCTTGTTTTCATCATAATCATTCTCTCATTACCTGTCAAATGAGTATTGTTGGTAATGAGCTGAACATTGATTTTTGTTGAAAGTTTAATGTCATTTATATCTTCTGCTTCTTTAACCGTTAATTTAGCAATAACTTTATCGTCAATGAATCCATAATAAATGCAGTTATCTCTTCTTACAACAGGTCTACCTCTAAACATAAGTTCATTCACTTTTTCTTTAGCTGCCATTTAAATCATCCTTTCTTATAATTGACAATTTTGAGTTATTATATCACAAAAAATATACTGATGCAATTGTTTTTTGTAAAATAGTGAAAATTATTTTTAATTTTCACGCGTGAATTCAAGAGTATTTATGAGATATAAGGAGTATTTGAGAGATTGTATTTTTAAAACAATATTTTTTTCAAAAACTTATTGACAAAACTTGTTTCTTATATTAAAATACCAAAGGTAATTAAATTAAATCTATACAGGAGGTATTTGTTATGAAGACATATATGGCTAAAGCTTCTGACATTCAGAGAAAATGGTATATCATTGATGCTGAAGGTAAACCACTTGGTAGAGTTGCTGCTCAGGCTGCTGCTATCTTAAGAGGTAAACACCTTCCTACTTTCACACCACACGCTGACTGCGGTGACCATGTTATTATCATTAACTGTGAAAAAGCTGCTTTAACAGGCAAAAAATTCGAAAACAAAACATACTATCGTCACACAGGCTGGATCGGTGGTCTTAAGGAAACTAAGTATTCAGATATGATTGCTAAGTTCCCAACACGCGCTATGACTCTTGCAGTTAAGGGTATGCTCCCACACAACACACTCGGAGCTAACGCTTTAACAAGATTAAGAGTATATGCAGGTCCACAGCACGAAAATCAGGCTCAGAAACCTGAACTTTGGACAAAGGAAATCAGATAAGGAGGTAACTAAAAATGGCAAAAAAAGAAGCACTTTACGGAACAGGAAGAAGAAAGAGTTCTGTTGCCAGAGTAAGATTGTTACCTGGTAAAGGAAATATCGTAATCAACGGTAAATCAATTGACGAATATTTCGGTCTTGAAACACTTAAGGTTACAGTTAGACAGCCATTGGTTGCAACTGAAACACTTGGTAAGTTTGATGTTTATGCAAACGTTACAGGCGGTGGCTTCACAGGTCAGGCAGGTGCTATCAGACACGGTGTATCAAGAGCTCTTCTTGAAGCAGACGAAGAATTCAGAGCAATCCTTAAAAAAGAAGGTTTCTTAACAAGAGACCCAAGAATGAAGGAAAGAAAGAAATACGGCTTAAAAGCTGCTCGTCGTGCTCCACAGTTTAGTAAGAGATAACAAACTTTCTGCAACACTCACATTTGTGGGTGTTGTTTTTTTATATAAAAAAAGGGGTGCTCATTCTCCTTTGAAGCCCCCCTTTTCTTAAATATCTATATTATAGAATTTCTTCCATACCGACTTTCTGCGGTTTTAGTCCGCACTTTTCATAAAATTTCATTGCACTTTCATTAAGTGACCAGACATTAAGTGTAACATTATAGCAACCACTGGTTTTAGCGAAATCCTTAACAAATTCATAAAGCCTTGTTCCTATGTGCTTCCCTCTTGAATTTTCATCAACACACAGGTCATCTATGTAAAGAGTTTTAATATCTGTTAAAATATTGTTATCTATATGTTGCTGAAAAATACAGAAGCAATATCCCTCAATATTGTTATTTTCTTCATATACAAAAACAGGTGTTATGTCGTTTTCTATAATTCCATTCAATTCTTCGTTTGTATATTTTTTTGTCCCACCCTTGAAAATATCAGGTCTTCCCTTATGATGAACATTAAGAACCTGCATAAGCAACGAGTTTATTGCTTCTATATCACCTTTATTCGCTCTTCTTATCACTTTTATCTTCTCCTTTACTTATACAAAAAACAAGCCCAAAAGAGCTTGTTTTTGTTTCCGGTTATAATGAGACCGCCATAATAAGTATAAATCTATATATTTAAAGCCTCAAAGCCTGATTTACGCTTTCTGAACGTGTGAAGCCTGTGGGCCTTTAGCTCCTTCGCTAACTTCAAAAGTTACTTCGCAACCTTCTTCTAATGTTTTGTAACCGTCCATTTCGATTGCTGAGAAGTGTACAAATACATCTGTACCGTCTTCACTTTCAATGAATCCATAGCCTTTTTCAGCATTGAACCATTTTACTTTACCGTTTGCCATTTTTCTGCCTTCCTTTCGCTGAGCTATGCTGCTCAATCTTTATCTCGTGTTTAATACACTAAATTTATGTTAACATAAAACTATGTTAATGTCAAGTCAATCTTTTATAGCTACAAAGAATATTCGTTCACTTTTTTTCGTCTTTTTTCTTGAGTTAAAATCGTAAAAAACATCAACAAGTCTTAACCCTGATTTTTTTAACATTGTTTTTATTTCCTGCTCCTTATAGATTCTCTCTGTATGAAATTCATCAAACCTTTCAAAGCAATCACATTCATTTTCTACAAAAAAAGTAAGATAGAAATTAACTTTGTCTTTTAAAAGTTCATTTTCCCATGAATAGAATAAATCGTCTTCATTTCTTACAAAACAGTTGTTAGCAATGATGTTTTTAAGCTTGTATTCACTATTTATATCAAATATAAACAATCCACCGTGATTTAAGTAATTATTTACAAGTTTAAACATTTTAAGAAGCTTTCTTTTATCAGTTATGTAGTTCACACTGTCAAGACAGCAAAGAATACTATCAACTGTGCCGTAAAGTTCAAACTCGGTCATATCCTGATTAATAAATAATGTATCAGGGCATTTTTCTCTTGCCACTTCAAGCATATCCGATGAATAATCAAGCCCTATTACATCATATCCTTTATCACAGAGCAATTTAGTAAGACTTCCTGTTCCACAGGCAAGTTCCAAAACAAGTTTCGCATCAAGATTATTATTTTTGAACTGATTTTCTATAAATTCAAGAAATTGATTGTAGTCTATGTCGTCTGTCAGTCTGTCATACAGATAAGCAAAATTTTCATACATCATTATTTTTCCTCAATTCTGTCAAGAACTAAATGATAACCTCCGTTACCATAGTTAAGGCATCTGCTAACACGGCTGACGGTTGTTGAACTTGCTCTTGTTTCGTCAACAATATCAGTATAAGGACAGCCTTCTCTTAGCATTTTTGCCACCTCAAGTCTTTGTGCCATAGCCTGAATTTCAGTAATTGTGCAAAGATCCTCAAGAATAGCTTCGCATTCTTCTTCATCTTTTATAGAAACAATAGCCTGATAAAGTCTTTCGATAGCCTCATTTGAAATCTTTTTATTTTTGATATTCATAGCTTACTCCTTTATATTTTTTTCAACTTGGCAAATACTGCCATCATATTTTTTGTACCAACTCCTGCATCATCAAATGCAACAGACAGTTTTATATCGTTACCCATTGGCTGTGCAGAAATAATAAGTCCTTCACCGAATTTAAAATGCTTAACTCTGTCCCCCACTTTCAAATCAGGGCAATTTGATGAAGTCTGCGAAGGTTTACTGAAAATTGAAGACTGTGTAGTTGAAAAGCCTGTGGATGTGCCACCAACACTTACACTTCTTCTTTCTGCACCATCTTTTTCAATAAGTTCGTCAGGAATTTCACTTAAAAATCTTGAGGTATTGTTATGCATTGTCTGACCGAAAATTGTTCTTGACATGGCATTTGTAAGAAACAGTTTTCTTTTTGCTCTTGTTATTCCAACATAGCAAAGTCGTCTTTCTTCCTCAATTTCTTCATAGTCAAACATAGCTCTCTGTGATGGGAATACACTTTCTTCCATACCTGTTAAGAATACAACAGGGAATTCAAGACCTTTTGCACCGTGAAGAGTCATCATAACAACTGCATCCTGCTCTTCATCATAAGAATCAATATCTGAAACAAGTGCAACACCCTCTAAGAATTCCGCCAGTGAGCCGCCTTCAACTTCTTTTTGAAATTCAATTGCAACAGATAAAAGCTCCTGAATATTTTCTATTCTTGTTTTTGAATCAACTGTATTTTCAAGCTCTAAAGCTTTTAAATAACCGCTTTCATTTATTACTCTGCTTATTATTTCAGTAACAGGAAGATTCTCTATTTCTGCTCTTATTTTGTTAATAAGAGTTGTAAATTCAATTATCTTTTCTGCACTTCTTCTTAATTCTTCAAATTCAATTACAGAGCTTAAAACCTCAAACATAGTCATTGAATTTGCCTGTGCAAGATTATTAACCTTGTCAAGCGTTGTTTTTCCTATTGCTCTTTTAGGCTCATTTATTATTCTTGCAAGGCTCACATCATCTGCAGGATTTAAAATAAGTCTTAAATATGCAATAATATCTTTAATTTCTTTTCTTTCGTAGAATTTAATACCTGATAAAAGTCTGTATGGAATTGCATTATTCATAAATACTTCTTCAAGCACACGGGACTGTGCATTCATTCTAAAAAGAATCGAAAAGTCTTTATATGAATATCCGTCCATTACAAGAGATTTTATTTTGTTTGCAACAAAATATGCTTCGTCTCTTTCGTTCATAGCCTGATATGAAACAATTTTATCGCCATCTTTAATTTCTGTCCACAGAGCTTTGCTTTTTCTGCCTTTGTTGTTTTTAATAACTGTGTTGGCAGCATCAAGAATCTGTTGAGTTGAACGGTAATTTTGTTCGAGCTTTATAATTACAGTATCCTTAAACTGCTTTTCAAAATCAAGTATATTTGAAATATCCGCACCTCTGAATCTGTAGATAGACTGGTCGTCATCACCTACAACACAGATGTTTGAATATTTTTTTGCTAAATTATAAATAAGTCGGAACTGACTGTGTGATGTGTCCTGATATTCGTCAACCATTATATATTTAAACCTGTTCTGATAATACTCTAAAACATCAGAATGTTCTTCAAAAAGCTCTACAGTTTTGTAAATCAAATCATCAAAATCAAAGGCATTGAATTTAATAAGTTTTTTCTGATAAAGCTCATAAACATCTGCTATTTTAGACATACGGAAATCTCCGGCATACTCTTGCTTAAACTGTTTTGGAGAGATAAGCTTATCTTTTGCACCGCTTATGGCATTAATAATTGCTTTAGGAGGAAAATCCTTATCATTAATTCCAAGCTCTTTAATGCAATCTTTTATAAGTGTTGTCTGGTCTGCTGTATCATAAATAACAAAACCGCTTTTATATCCAATTCTTTCACAGTCACGACGAAGAATTCTTACACAGGTTGAATGAAAAGTTCCTGCCCATATTTCTTCTCCGCCTTGTCCAATTTTATTGTTAATACGGGTTTTAATTTCATTTGCAGCTTTGTTCGTAAATGTTATTGTTAAAATATTCCACGGATTTATACCCTGAGAAATCATATTTGCTATTCTTTCAATAAGAACAGTTGTTTTTCCCGAACCTGCACCTGCAAGAATTAAAACAGGACCGTTAATTGTGTTTACAGCTTGTAACTGTTTATCATTTAAATTACTCAAAATTTCACCTTTATATTTCTTTATGTTATTTCAATACTAAGCGACACTCAGGTCGTTCCCTACTTTTATTATGTAATATGCTAAAGTTAGATTGTGTTAAAAACCGTGCGGCGAATTACCGCACGGTTTAATTTATTATTTTGTATATTTACCATACATAGGTCCATAAACTTCACAAGCTCTGTAGTCCTGACCTTCTTTATCCATACCAAATGCATTCCATGCAGCAGGTCTGAAGATTTTGTCTTCAGGAACGTTGTGCATACATACAGGAATTCTGAGCATTGAGCACATTGTTATAAGATCTGCGCCAACGTGACCGTAAGAAATAGCACCGTGGTTAGCACCCCAGTTCTGCATAACTTCGTAAGCAGTCTTAAATGGGCTTCCCTCTTTGCCGTCACATCTTGGAGCGAACCATGTGCAAGGCCATGTTGGATTTGTTCTTTCCATAAGTTTATCAGAAACATCGTCAGGAAGTTTAACTGTCCAACCTTCAGCAATCTGAAGAACAGGACCAAGACCTTTAACGAGGTTAAGTCTGATCATTGTACAAGGCATTTCTGCTTTTGTTGTGTAATGGCTTGAGAATCCGCCACCTCTGAAGTTATCAAAACCTGCTTCGCACCAGACAGTTGCATCTGTCATCTTCTTAATATCTTCATCAGTAACTTCCCACCATTTTTTCATAGTAGCGTTACCGTTTTCGTCTGTGCATTCGCCACAGGCATCAAGACAAGCAGCACCTGAGTTAAGAAGGTGAATAATACCGTCTGATTCTTTGGCTTTTCCTTCACGCTTGTAGCCTGTAACTCTTTCTGTTGCTTCACCTGACCAATATGTACGAACATCAGCAAAAATCTGTGCTCTGTGAGTAAGCAATCTCATAAAGAGCATACCAAGACCGTTTAATACGTCATTTTCTGTAGCAAGTGTGTATGGCTCTCTTGCACCTTCGTAGTCAAAAGTAGAAGATAGAAGTGCTTCAGGATAGTCGCAGTTTGGCCAATGATCTGTCCACTGTCTCTGTCCCTGGAAACCACCTGCTATTGCATTGTGACCAACTTTTTCTTCTTCAAAAGCATCA
>JAZSLZ010000080.1:0-6515 GCA_045535635.1 Clostridia bacterium | reverse complement strand
GCATTAGGCAAAACAGGACTTATATTAAATATACTCATTGTGGTTATTTGTTCATTAAATCTTTGTATAAATACAACGAACCGCAAATTACAATTAAAGAACTATCTTTTTTTGCAACATCGTATGCAACTTTTACATTCTCTCTGTACTCAGCTATAAAGCCATTGTCTGTAAATTTTTTGCAAAGCTCTTCTGCTGATTCTGCTCTTTCATTGTTAAGAACAGTGGTTGTGATGATTTTGCAATACGGCTTATATTCTTTAAGTAATGTGAATAGATTTGAAATGTCTTTATCTTTCATAAATGCACATATAAAAGTAATTTCTTTTGTGTTGAAATAGCGTTCAATATTAGAAAGAAGTGACTTAAAACCATTTTCATTATGTGCTCCATCATATACTGTATATGGTGATTTGGATATTATTTCAAATCTGCCAACGTGTTTTGTAGTTGCAAGGCCTTGTTTTATAAATTCATTATCTATACCAAGAAGCTTGGCAGTCTCTATGGCAAGAGAAGCATTTTCCACCTGATTAATTCCTGAAAGAGAGAGCTTTATATTCTCCATATCATCGTAATTAAAACATTCCTGATGACATACAGGACGACTTTCAGGCACTTTGCTTATTATAAGCTCACTATTTTTTGCCATACATGATTCTTTGATTATGTTTATTATTTTCTCATTTTGAGGAATAGTCACGGTCTTTGAGTTTTCTTTAATTATGCCACATTTTTCTCTGGTAATTTCTTCAATTGAATTTCCAAGATAATTTGTGTGGTCCATATCAATTCTTGTAATAACTGAAACAACAGGGGAGTCGATAACGTTTGTTGCGTCCAGTCTTCCGCCTAAACCAACTTCAAGTACAACCAAATCACAATTATGCTCTTTAAAGTAGCAAAAAGCTGCGGCTGTCCAGATTTCAAATTGTGTTGGTATTGTGCCAAGAGCTTCCTTAGTTTTTTCTACAGCATTCTCTACAGTTTGCATAAGAGATTTCATATCTTCATCTGAAATAGGAACATTATCAATTGTGATTCTTTCATGTACAGATAACATATCAGGAGAAGTGAACTTACCTGTTTTATAACCTGCTTTTGTAAGAATGCTCTGAAGAAAGCAACAAACAGAGCCTTTACCGTTTGTTCCTGCAACGTGTATAAATTTTAAGTCCTTCTGCGGATTACCTAAAAATTCAAGTAACTTTGATGGGGATTCAAGTCCAAGCTTTGATACTGCCTGAAAGCTATTGGCATATTTTATAAAATCTTTTTTCATTTGTTTATTTGCCTTTCAAAATTGTTTAGATGCTTTTTGAAGAAAAGCAGTACTAGGATATATACTGCAAATTTTATGATAGTTGCTGTAAATCGAACAGATACTGCAACTGCAAAGGATGGAAAATAACCAACAGTTGTTAATATAAATGACACAACTGTAATATCTATTATACTTAGTATAAGAGAACAGAGCAGTGTCCTTATAAAGTAATTTTTTTGTTTATTATAGAAAAATAAACCAAAAATAAACCCGTATAAAAATTCTATGACTGTTATTTGAGGCAGAGGTGCACCGACCGGAACAAGAACAGAATTTAAAATATCACCAATTGCTGCAACAATTCCGCCCCATAAAGGGCCAAAACTCACCGAGGTAAGAAACACTGTTATAAATTTAAGCGGAATTTTAATAGCATTTCCTATTCTGAATGTACAATATATTGCCAATACTACAGTAAGGGCGGTAAGAAGACCAAGCGTACATAGTTCTCTTACGGTTAATTTTTTTAATCCTAAAAAGTTTTTCATAATAAAAAATCCTTTCTGCGGATTGCAAAAAGGGGATAAGTTATATTCTCTTTCTGCAACGGAATGCGAGATATGTACCGCAGGTGAACCTTTCGTAGAAAAGACAACTTCCCGTTCTTTTCTCACTTAACGCACAAATCTCTACTTTGCAGATAAAATGTTAACATAATTAGTGAAAAAAGTCAATACAGACTTGACCTTTTTTGATAATTGCAGTAAAATACGTTAGAGGTGATATTGTGAAGTATTATTTTCAGGCATTTAAAAATTATGCAGATTTAAACGGAAGAATGGGGAGAAAAGAATATTGGATGTTTTCTCTTGTTAATGTTATTATTGGCTTTGCTTTACAAGTTTTAGGTGTTGCCATTAATTTCCCTTTTCTTGGATCACTGTATATATTTGTTGCGGTTATTCCTTTTGCATCTGCAAGTGCAAGAAGATTAATTGATGCAGGGAAATCAAAATTGTGGTTGTTTGCGTCTTTGATTTTTCCTATAGGCACATTGTTTGTTATTTATTTTCTTTGTATGAAAAGTAAGGATAGAAGCCCTAAATATAAAAAATAAAAATTTTTTAAAAAAAGTATTTACAAATTGAAATTGTTGTGTTATAATATCTTTCGTTGAAGAGATGCGGGAGTGGCTCAGTGGTAGAGCGTCACCTTGCCAAGGTGAACGTCGCGAGTTCGAATCTCGTCTTCCGCTCCAGAAAAAAGCACTTGCGATTTGCAAGTGTTTTTTTACTTTTAACTAAAAAAAATATTCTAAGGTACTTAGTACATATTAAACAAAAAAAGATTTGTCAAAGTATTGCTAAATTTATCTTTATTTGATATAATATTACATATTTTTTTGAAAGGACGAGTGTTATTAATGGAAAATAAAACAAAAAAAGCTTCCTTTTCCAGTTCTATAGGTTTTGTACTTGCAGCTGCAGGAAGTGCAGTAGGACTTGGAAATATATGGAGATTTCCATATTTAGCTGCTCAAGGCGGTGGTGGTTTATTCCTTATAGTTTACCTTATTTTAATTTTAACTTTTGGATATACTCTTCTTGCCACTGACCTTATTATTGGCAGAAAAACTAAAATGAATGCCATAAACGCGTATGCTTCCATAGGCAAGAAATGGAAATTCTTAGGTATATTAACTTTTATTGTTCCTGCAACAATAATGACTTATTACTCTGTAATTGGAGGATGGGTTGTAAAGTATATCCTTGTTTATTGTACAGGAAAAACAGGTGCTGCCGCAGTTGATGGATATTTTACAGATTTTATCACATCTCCTGTTGCACCAATAATATTTATGTTCCTTTTCCTTGCGTTAACAGCTTTTGTTGTTTATAAGGGCGTTGAAAAAGGAATTGAAAAATTTTCAAAATATGTTATGCCTGGTTTAATCGTAATGGTAATAGGTATTGCAATTTTCTCACTTTGCCTTAAGCATACTGATGCTGAAGGTGTTACAAGAACAGGTCTTCAGGGTCTTGGTATTTATCTTATACCTAGATTTGATGGAATAACATTCAGTAAATTTATGGGAATTGTTCTTTCAGCCCTTAGTCAGTTGTTCTATTCATTGAGTGTTTCTATGGGTATTATGATTACTTATGGTGCCTATGTAAAAGATGATGTTGATTTAAGTAAAAA
The DNA here is from genome assembly GCA_045535635.1 of Clostridia bacterium. GTDB lineage: Bacteria > Bacillota > Clostridia > RGIG6154 > RGIG6154 > RGIG8700. The sequence goes on along the minus strand of JAZSLZ010000080.1, from coordinate 3,049 downwards.
CATAACACGCATTGAAATATTTGATACAGGCGTTGCCGTACTTGCAGGTATGATGGTTATACCGGCTGTATATGCTTTTATGGGAGCGGAAGGTCTTGAAAGCTCAGGAGCAGGACTTATGTTTATTGTACTTCCTAAAGTATTTAATGCAATGGGGAATATAGGTACTGTTGTCGGTGTGCTATTCTTTGTAATGGTTGCATTTGCAGCACTTACCTCCAGCGTTTCTATTATGGAAACAATTGTTTCATCATGTATGGAAATGTTTAAAGCATCAAGAAAGAAAGTAAGTCTTGTTATTACAGTTTTATCTGCTTTGGCATCAATTATTGTATGTATGGGTTATAATGTTTTCTATTTCGATATGATGCTTCCAACAGGTTCAACAGGACAACTTCTTGATCTTCTTGATTATATCAGTAATAGCTTCCTTATGCCTATTATTTCGCTCTTTACATGTATATTAATCGGCTGGATTGTTAAGCCTAAGTGGGCGATTGAAGAAATGGAAAAAAGCGGTCATAAGTTTAAGAAAAAAGGACTTTATGTTGTAATAATAAAATATATAGCACCGGTTTTACTTTTAGCAGTATTCCTTAAGTCAATCGGCATTATATAATTTCTATTCCCTCGAAAGAGGGAATATTTATTTGCTATAAACTAATAATAATTGACAAAAGGGATATTATTTGTTAAAATAATATGGTAAGTTTGTATTTATCCGCATTGCGGTTAAATAACCATGTCACACTAGCCGGGGAGGTAGCGGTGCCCTGAATCTGCAATCCGCTATAGCAGAGGTGATGGTCTCATTGAGGACTTTAAGTGTATAGTCTGCCTTTATTTGGAGATGTTGAGAATTGGGTCTTGAGCAATTGTAAGTCGTGAACCTTGTCAGGTGGGGAACCAAGCAGCAATAAGCGAATTTTACAATGTGACTTAAGGGTGCCTGATTTGAGTCGATAAATAAAGAAGCGTATATACTTGATTTTCGATGTGAGACTGTGTGGCTTAATTTTTAAGGAGGAAAGTTATGGAATATCAGGCACTTTACCGAAAATTCAGACCTGAAGAGTTTTCAGATGTTGTTGGTCAGGACCATATTGTTCGTTCTCTGTCTAACCAGATAGAAAACGGTAAAGTAGCTCATGCTTATCTCTTTTGTGGTACAAGAGGAACAGGAAAAACAACTACTGCACGTATATTATCCAGAGCAGTTAATTGTACTAATAGAAAAGGTGCTAACCCCTGTAACGAATGTGCTGCGTGTAAATCAATTTTAAATCAAAGTGCAGTAGATGTAATTGAAATCGACGCTGCATCTAATAACAGCGTAGAAAATATCAGAAATGTTATTGATGAGGTGGTATATCCACCTGTTATGCTTAATCATAAAGTCTACATAATAGACGAGGTTCATATGCTTTCTACTAATGCTTTTAATGCTCTGCTTAAAACATTAGAAGAGCCACCTGAACATGTTATTTTTATATTGGCAACTACTGAATATCATAAAATTCCTGCAACTATTATGTCCAGATGTCAGAGATTTGATTTTAGAAGAATTTCTTCAAATGAAATAAAAGACAGGCTTGAATTTGTTTGTGAACAGTCAGGTGTTAATGTGGATGAGGAAGCACTTAATACAGTTGCTTATGCGGCTGATGGTTCACTTCGAGATGGTCTTTCTATTCTTGATAAGTGTATTTCTTTTGGTCATGACACGGTTACAGGAGAAATTGCTACTAAGGTTCTTGGAATTGTTGACGATACAACTTTATTTGAAATGTCAAGAGCAATTTCAAAACAAGATATTCCTACTATTATCGAACTTTCAGAAAAAGCAATACGAGAGGGAAGAGACCCCATACTTCTTACGGTGTATTTTATTGAACATTTCAGATGCCTTATGATAGCTTCGTATGTCTCTTCACCTGAGGATGTATTGCAGATTTCAAGTGACAGAGCAAGTAAATTTAAAGAATACAGCAAAGATTTTACACCAGGTGAAATTGTCAATATAGTAAGAAGTTTAACTGATTTATACAAAATGCAAAAAGAAGCACCAAATCCAAAAGTAATTCTTGAGGTTGGTCTTGTAACACTTGCTAATTCATATAACAAACAGGCTTCACAAATTCCGGTTATGCCTAATGTTGAATACAGTCGTCAGGTTACACCGGTTGCTACTGTTAAACCTGAACCTGCTTATGTACAACCTAAAACTGTTGAAGAACCTGTTGAAAAGAAGATTGAAACTGTAGATGTTTCGGTTGTTTCACCACAGACAACAGGTGTTATCTCAGCATGGTCTGAAGTTGTTAATCTTATAGCACGTGAAGGTAATGTACTTCTTTCTTCTGCTATTTCTTACGCTAACCCATACGAAAATGGTGACAAATTGAATATAGTTTTCAAAAAGAGTATGGAAGTTAACAAGAAATTAGTTGATAAGTCTGAAAATTGTGCTATAATAGAAAAAGCAATTTATGAATGCACCGGAAAAAACATTAAGGTGGCATTTAAACTTGAGGAGGAAGCCTCGGATTTTAAACAATCTCCTGTTAAACAGGTAAGCGTACAGGAGAAAATTGAACAGCTTGCCGAAAAGTTTCCAGATATAGTAAAGATTGAAGAATGAGAGGATATAAAAATGGCTAAAAACAAATTTCCAATGGGCGGTATGGGCGGAATGAATATGAATCAGATGATGAAACAGGCACAAAAGCTTCAACAGGATATGTTAAAGATGCAGGAAGATTTAGATAATCTTACAGTAGAAGCTTCTTCAGGCGGAGGAATGGTTACTGTTACTGCTACTGCTAAAAAAGAAATAGTATCAATTAAAATTAATCCGGAAGCGGTTGATCCTGACGATGTTGAAATGCTTGAAGATTTAGTTCTTTCTGCTGTAAAAGAGGCACTTGCTAAAGCAGAAAAAACTTCATCTGAACAGATGGGTAAGCTTACCGGTGGAATGAATATTCCCGGATTGTTCTAAAAATTAAGCACACCTAGGTGTGCTTTTTATAACGAGGTGTGGCTCAGT
>JAZSLZ010000057.1:0-24786 GCA_045535635.1 Clostridia bacterium | reverse complement strand
TGACCTTATTCTTTTAGATGTTATGCTTCCTAAAATGGACGGCTTTGATGTTTGCAAAAAAATCAGAGAGATTTCTGCAGTTCCTATTATTATGCTTACGGCCAAAACACAAGGGGACGGTTCTGTTGTGTTTATATTTTTCGTACAATAGAAAACGAAGTACCTGTTAATCTGCTGATTTGCCTTATAGACAATCCGTCCTCTTTCAGCTTTTTAATATATCTGTCTCTTTTTTCTATAGTTAAATTCTGAAATTCTGTTGTTGTTTTACACTTGGTTATTTTTTCTATTATTTTTCTTGCATCATTGTCGCTTAATCTGAACTTTTGTATATCTATATCCAAACATTGGTCTTCGTTCATTTCATCGTGGAATTCTTTGAAATATTCTTCAGGCAACATATCTGACACAAAATCTGTGTCTACTAAATTGCTTTTTACTTTTATGTAGTCATTATAACTGTTGTATATGTATTCGTCAATGTTTTTAACTATTTTTGCTTTAACAGGATTCTGATGTATATATCTTAACACTGTTAATAAATATTTTTCATCATCTATCGGTTCACTCTTAAATCTATCTTGAAACAAATGTCCTTTCCTGTAATATTTCCAATTGTACCAATATACATAACTACCTGCTATTCTTTTTATGATTAAATCAAGGTCTTCATTCTCTGTCTTTAACAGTATATGTATATGATTAGACATAAGGCAGTAAGCGAATACCTTGTATCCACTTACTGCCTTATATTTTTCTAATGTTGATAAAAACTTTGAGTAGTCTTCATCATCTTCAAATATTGTCTGTTGATTTATTCCTCGGAGCATTATATGATATATTCCACTTTCACTTTTGTGTCTTGGAACTCTTGGCATTTAGCTTCACCTCATTGAAAGTATAACATACTAATGAAAACTTGTCAACACAACAGAACCGTCCCCTTGTGTTTGTCCGGAACTCTTGGCATTTAGCTTCACCTCAATGAAAGTATAACATGCTAATCAAAACTTGTCAACACAACAGAACCGTCCCCTTGTGTTCGAACCGTCCCCTTGTGTTCGTCCCCGTTTACCCATAAATCAAAACCGATAAAACATTTAATTCATCTTTGCTGATTTTTCTTTCATATCAATTCGAAAACAGTATGAACTTTCCCTATCAAAAAATTCAGTTGTGGTTAAAATATAAACATTTTCTGCATCTGAAGGCATCAATTCTGACCATACCAGCAAAACATCGGTTTCAGAACTTATGTATCCTTCACCGCCAATTATTACATTTTTTTCTTTAATAGGAATATCCAATGGCATTGTTGTTTCCTCGCCATTTACGATATTTTTTATATAAATACGGGCATAGCTGTTTCTCTGAAACACATTTACCAACTCAAGACGATACTCATACTTTTCATCAATGGTTGTTTGTGTGTAATCCTTGACAACACTTTCCTTTATCCAACCATACATACTAGTGTTTCGAATAAGTGTTGTTACAAAAATTAAAGAAAGTACTATTACAGCAACTACCATACCCATTCTACCTAAAACATTGACTGGAAACCAACCTTTTTTTAATGCTAAAACAGATAATATAACAAGTGAAAATGCAGGTAACCATACCACTAAAAACACAACAGTCCTAACCAAATCAAATTTTCTTTGGAAGCAAGCAGTTGAACCAATTAAAAACCATATCATAGATAAAGAAACAGTAATAGCTGATAATATCCATATTATTTTTATAATACTTTTCAATTACAAATCTCTCCTTTCTATTTTTTGAATTTAGGTGCAATATATTTCTTCCAAATGGCTATATTACTATGCATGCTACTATGACTATCAATCGGATTATACCATTGTCCAGCATCTTTTGCATTTATGTTTGTAGCATTCATAAAAGTCCTCCCTGCACTTGTTCCTGATATACCAAAAAGCAAATTAGAAGTCACTTGCAAAGCAACATGTCCGCCACGGACTTGTACTTGATCACTATTATTATACACGTTTATGTGTTGCTTTACAGTCACTCCTTTTTCAAGTTGGTATCCTCTAACAGGAGTAGCAATAGTAACAAGTGTTTCCACATCAATATTTTTCTCAGCCAAGATATTAACCACCATAACAGCTACGTTTCCACCATGACTATGACCTATCAATCGAATTTGTTCATCAGGATTGTTTTGATGATATGTTATTATTTCTTGAGCTATCTGTTCTGCAGCTTTTTCGCGTGAATTTTTATCATTACCGCCTGACCATTTTGGTGTATATGTCTTCTCCCCTTCACTTAAAACATTTTTCTCTAGGTAATTTCTAAAATCCTGCGTCCAAGTTTTTTCGGGTGTTGGATCATTATTGAGATTCGTTCCATGTATAAGCCATGCACCTAATCCTAATGGATCAATGTAATTTACAGGATTATTATTCGCATAAACATACCAATTCAACCCATCCCTTGCAGGATCCTCTGTTATGAATCGCCCTATACTTGGATCATAGTACCTATTTCGCAGGTAAATGAGTCCACTGCACAAATCCTGATACTCCCCTGAATAGGTGAAAGGTGTTTCATATTCTATTTTTGTTTCCTGTTGCCAGAGGTTTTTGAACTGTCCGCCGAAGAAATTTTGATTTTCTGTTTCTTCGATTGCTCCCCAATCGGTATAGCTGTAATTCTTTAAAGCGTCACCTTTGTAATCAAGCAGAGATATAATATCTCCGTGAGCATTTTTGTTATAGTAAAAGCCCTCGTTTGATTGATTTATTGAGCCTATAAGAGAATTGCCTCTGAAATAGCGATTTGATTTTTCTTCTGTATATTCAGCTATAACATTGCCGTTTTCAGTTATGAAAGCTGTTTTTATTCCGTTTACTGTTTTTGAGTTTCTTATGCCCTCGTAATCATAAGTATAGCTTATTATGTTGCCGTCTTTAAGTATTTCAGCAAGTCTGTTATATCCGTCATAGAAATAAAGGGTTTCTATTTCGTTGTCATAGTCTGTTTCTTTTGTTTTTATAAGATTTCCTTTATTGTCATACTCATAAAATGAGGTTGTAAAATCATCAGACTTAAATACAAGACGGTTGTTTTTGTCATATTCATATACTGTTTTATATGTTTCGCCGTTTGTAAGCTCATAGACTGTTTTTAAGTTGTTAAAGCCGTCATATTCATAATATGTATAATACTCTCTGTCTTTATCTGATGATATAAGTCTGTTTATACCGTCATAGGTATATTCCCTTATATATTCGTCGCTTTGTTCAACTAACCTGTTACCTGCTTTGTCATACTCATAATAAAGCTTATCTGTTATATTACCGTTGTTTTGGTATGTAATTCTTCTTATGTTACCTGATGGGTAAAGGTCATAAGAGGTCTGAACACCGTTAGAGTTTTCTTCATCAATAAGTCTGTTTGCTTTATCATAAGTATATCTTACTCTGCCAAGAGGGGATATAACAGCTTTTAATCTGTTTAAGCTGTCATACTCATAGGACATATTTACTTCCTGCACATTATCCTTTGACATAGCATAGCTTATTAAATTAGAGTCAGCATCATAGCCGTATGAATGGTTAATATTATTAACGGCTCTGTTTACAAGTTCTCCGTATGGAGAGTATGTAAAAACAGTTTTTTCATTACCGAATGTAACTGTTTCTGGCTGAGAATACATATTGTATGTATAAACAATATCTTCTGCATTATCGGCAGAGGTTTTAACAAGTCTTCCCAATCCGTCATATAAATTATATATTTTATTTTGGTTTCTGTCAACGGTAAGGAGCAGATTTCCATTAAAATCGTATTCATACAGGGTTGAATTTCCCATATTGTCGGTTAATCTTGTATTCTGTCCCAGATGATTGTATTCATAGGTATGGGACATTAAGTTGACTGCATCATTTCCGTATGAAACCTTTGTTTGTCTGCCCTCTTTGTCATACTCATAAAGAGAATACATTTTTTCACTGCCTGAAATATGGGAAATGCTTTCTGTTAAAAACCCTCTTTTGTTATAAATAAATTCGGTTATATTCCCTTCTCCGTCTAAAGCTTTGATTTTATTTCCCCTGAAATCGTAATACATTTTATTTTCTGCAAAATTGTCTTTTGCTGTATAGGGTGTTTTTATTTTTGTATTACGGTTTAGTGCATCATAAGTATAATACACAGTTTCATTTTCGCCGTTTGTTTCTGAAATGAGGTTGCCGAAATAATCATAATTAAAAGTATTCTCTATGCCGTCTGTTACAGACAAAATTACATTGCCGAAAACATCATATCTAAATTCCTGAACTTTTCCCATAGGCGATGAAATACTGATATTGTTATCCGAAAGGTCATAGGTATAGTTTGTTGTCCTGAAATCATCTTTACCGAACATAGTTTGTGACAGGAGATTTTCTCTGTAATCAAAAATATACTGCGTTTTTCTGTCTCCCTGAGTAATATTAAGCATAATACCTTTTTCATCACCCATATTATATGCTTCGTTATACTCAACATTTTTGTGGGACATCACCGCTCCGTTTTCATCATAAACTGTTATATCTGTAAGTCTGTTAAGCTTATCATAGGTATATTTTGTGACAGTATTATTAAAATCGGCTTCTGATAAAATGAGGCCTTTTTCATCGTAATCTCTTTTTAAAACTACTTGCTTTGTAATATTATCAATCACTTTAAACAGTCTGCCGAATTCGTCATACTCATAAAGGAATGAGCCGTTTTCTGCATCATTTGTAATGATTGTATTGTTTTTATCGTCATAGCTGTATGACCTTGAAGAGCCGTCCTCTGTAATTTCTTTCACAAGTCTGTTTTTCTTGTCAAATTCATAGTTTATTTCTCCACCGTCTGGATGAATTTCTTTTATGATATTTCCAAAACTGTCATACTCATATTTTATTGTTATATTTTCCTTTGCTCCGTCAGCATCTTCAATATTTTTATAAGTAACCGAAACAGGATAGCAGTTTCCGTATTTATATTCTTTTTCTGCATATTTACCTCTAGTTTGTTCCTGTTTTGAATAAGTAAGGTTCCCTCTGAAATCATATTGGTAATAATCGGTTTTCACTACTAAGGAATTTACGGATAACACAGCTTTTTCAATTGTTTTTCCGTCTGTGGACAAAGTAAAGGCATTTTTTACGGTTCTTTCATCATCATAATTATATTCATAAGAAAGGGGCAATTCATACAAGCCGTAAGTGTATGTTTCTTTTCTGGGTTCTTTTTCAGAAAGGATTTGGAAGGTTGTTTTTGAAAGAAGATTGCCCCTTTTGTCATATTCAGTCTGTGTTGTTGTTTCCAGATATTCTCCCTTGTCGTTATATTTTCGGTTAACAGATGATATGGGAGAACGGGTAATTTTATCATAATTGTTATACTTTGACGAAACGGTTGTTTCGTTTACATATTCATTAACAGATATTAAATCGTGTTCAGATGAATAGGTATAGTCCTTCCGTGTTCCGTCGTTTCTGTAAACTGCAGTAAAATACTCATAGTTTTCCGGAAGCGTATCTTCCTTGTATGATGGATAGCCGTCTGGCTCGTTATGATATTCATATCTGTAATCGTTTACAGTTTTTCCGTCCGAGTCTGAATCGTATCTTCTTTTCACTTTAAGATACTGCATATATCCTTCATTTGCATTCTTTTTACCCATGGTATATTTATAACCTACAGTAATATTTCCTGAATATTTTATCTTGCTTACACAGTAATTATTTATTTCTGCTTCTGTTGTATTTTCAAGCAACATATATTTTGTCTTTTGGGTTTCATATTCTATTTCCGTTGTCTGTCCGTCAGGCAGTATTATTTTTGTTAGAAGATATGCTTCGTCCGTCCTTGTTCTTTCTAAAGTATACATTCTGTCATAAGCACTAATGTATATCAGATTTCCCTCATAGGTTATTGTTATACTGTTACCGCAGTTGTCATAAATCTTATCAAGATAAATTTCTTCGTTTCGTTCATTCCACACATAATTAACGGTGTTATTAAATCGGTCATTTACTGAAACAGGCAACCCGTCTGAATTAAAGGTGTATTTAATACCGTTTGTGTAGGTAAGAGTATATCCGTTATCGTTTTTTGCAAAGATCAAGTCTTCAAGCAGGTATTCTTCAAGTCCACAGGCTTTATTGAAGTCAGCAATATATACCCCTTTCCCCTGAATATGCACATATATAACACTTTTGTTTTCACTGTCTGTTACCTCTACATAAGGCAGGTCAGGACTAAATCCCGTTCCGAATCTCCCAAACGCTTTTTGTATTTTTGTAAGTTCACTGTTTTTGTTTATATATGCAGTTTCATTGTAATTCAGGCCTATAGATTCATTTTCGTTTTTAGCTGCGCTGAGATTATAAGCTAATGATAAGCTGTTTGAAAATTCATCATTCAGCTTAAAAGAAAATAAATCTATAGTTATGTTAATTCCGCCCGTTTCGGGGTTTACTTCCTCGTAAACCCCGCTTGTTTCTTTTGAAAACGGTGCGTTTAAATCTATGTTGTACTGTGCTTGTTTTTTCTCGTTTACCGCTTTATCTATTACATCACTGTATGTAATACAGCTACCTGTAACGGCGGTAAACAACAGTACTATATTTACAACTGTCGCAATTATTATTTTTTTCATCAGTTCACCTGTTCTTTAGTTACATCCACACCTGTAATCATATAATAGTTAACAAAGAAAAATCCTGCTTTCGTATTTATCTGATAGAATATTGATCCTTTGCCGTTCTGTCTGTTTTCTATCCAACTCATAAATTCTTCTATTTCCGCAGTTGTTATATCTTCTGGTGTAAACAGCTTTTCTTCGCTGCCGCTTAATGTAACTTTTAATGTTAAATTTTCATTGTTGCCAAAATACTTTTTGCCGAGCTTTAACTTGAAATCTACTTTGTAGTCCTGAGTTGAAACATCGTTAGTTTTAAGGACATAAATAATACCAAACTCACTGTTTGCATATTCATCATTCAACAATAGTCTGTTCAAATCTTCAGCCGAAATGCTTCTTAGCTCGTTTTGTGTCATACCATTTTGCTTAATAGTAAGCCAGTTTGCTTTTATATCTTCAAGAAGCTCTGGAGCAGTTTCAGGTACTTTTACAATCTTACCGTTTTTATAGCTGTAAAGCCATTCATTACCTAGAAAAAGTAAATAATAACATTCTGCGTTTGAAGGAAAATCTTCAACAGGGAATATTGTACTTATATTGCTATATTCGTCCTTGGGATATCTCAATATTCTTGATGCATACAGCGTATTATCTTCCTGTTCGCTGTATGTTTTAATATTTATACTTTCAACCACAGGTGTCGCATAGTTTGAGCCTGTTTGCATAAGTACGGCTATGCCAACAGTAAGCACATCCGTATTGTTTTCATAAAGCTTTTCAAATGCCTCAGCAGGGATTGCACTTACTTCGGCACCTGTCATTCCATTTGAATTTAACTGTTCGTATGACGGCGTATTTTCTGTTGAAACCTTTACCCATTTACCATTTATGTATGTATTCCATGTAGCTTGTCCGTCAAAGGATAAGAGGAATTTAGGTGAAGCACTTCTGTTATATTTATATAGTGTTATTTTTGAATTTGTATCTGTGTATATAAAATATCCGTATTCGCTGTTATAATATATACTTTTGGTTTTATCAGCATCAGGCAGATAAATTTCCTGGGTTTCATTTGTATAATGAGAATATGCTTTAATTTCTGCATTCACAAATATCAGAGTATCATCTTTTGCAATTGACTTAATTTCTCCGCTTTCACCTATAGGCAGCAACTCTTTATTAGTCATATCTATTCTGTATATTTCCAAGTAGTTTGACGTATAAGTACTGGGCTTCCCCGAAAAATATGCTGTGCTGCCTGATTCATTAATTGTCACTCCTCTTGCGTAGTAAGGATCAATGCCAAGCTGTAATCTTGTATCAATATAAAAATTATTCATTCCTTTTTTTAGCAAAACAAATGACGGTTTGTAGTAGGTATCGCTGTAATTAATTCCTGCTGTCGCCTCACCATTTATTACAAACAGACTTGATGCTGTTACATTGTGTTTTATACCATCGCTTGTAATTAAATTTTCCGACTTGCTTAAATCACACCCATATATTAACCCGTTATTATCTATTGCATATACAGTATCAAACTTTTGTTCTACCTCTTTAGATTCATTTTTTTCATAACAGTAAAGATACATATTTACACCAATTCTGTAAAGTAAATAACTTCCATTTGGTGATACTAAATTTATAACATTACTTTCTGTTGTATCTGCAATCGTTCTTGTTTCTTCTGTAATAATGTCATATACATATAATCCCATAGTGTTGGTATAATATATTTTATTTCCACTGTTGTTATATTGAGCTGTTGTATACACAACTTCAGGGTTCAAAACTTTTGAAGAGTATTCTTTACTATCTAGTGCTGTTTCAATGTCTGAAGTTATTTCAATCCCTTTGATTTTTTCTCCAATATCATATTCAACTATGTTTTTTACAGGAGAACCATAATATGTACCATTTTCTTTTTTTTGTAATTTTAATGTATCTTCATATATTAAACCATCAGTAGATAATTGTGCTAAATCAACAATATTGTTCTTTATGATATGATACTCAGAACTAATGCTATCAAACAGCCATTGTGAATTTTCGTTTACCTGAACATATAACCCGCTTGCGAGTCCATAATCAAAAGTTTCTTCAGTTTTAAGTAAATCAATTTTTACTTTTTGCCATTTTCCTTGTACAAAATCTTCACCAAGTTCATAAATTCCATCGCCATCTTTATCACTATTCACCTTTACATATTTTTTGTTTCCATCAACCTCTCCATATATATAGAAAGAAAGCTCTTTAGCTTTGTATTTAGGCTTAACCCATACATTCACAATATTGGTTTTAGCAGAGTATTCCTCGATATTTATTTCTTTCGTTTCTGTATCATCGGTTATTTTAACTAATGCTTGTACATATGTGTCCCAGGACTGTGCTCTTATTTTAATGATATAATTACCTTCCTCAGGTAAAACGAACTCAAATCTGTAGGTTCCATTTTCTGCACTTGTGTATTGATTGATATACTCGATATTTTCATTGTTGTCAAAAACACATAATGCAATTTTTTCATTGGAACTTGTATATCCTATACCCTTGATTGTATGTCCTTCTTTTATGATTTGTAAATTGCTGCTGTTTAAAATTTCTTCCTGATTATTTATATTATCAGCAACGAAATATTGAATACTCTCTTTTAATGGTATATATGTATTTTCGTCTTTCCCTGAAACACAAAGAGAAAATTTACCTGAATATGCATCTTCTGAAATGCTTTTCTGCCCATTAAAATTATCCTTTTTTATTGCATATACTTCATTTTTTTCTTCATAATCGGTATTTAAAGGAAAACTTCTGACAGACTCTTTAAACAACTGATTATTCAAAGTCTCTATTTCTGTAAAGTTTTCTGTTTTGGGAAACGCCGTGCTATCCCATATAGAAATTGTTCTATTGTAATTATCATAATTAGTTCGTGCCTGTTCTTCTGTTGTTCTGACCGATAAGTATTTAAATTCATCTATTTCTCCATAAAAATTCTTTCCTATAAATATATTATTATATTTATCGTTCAAATAATAAGTTGAATAATCCTCGAGAGTATATGAAACTATTTCTTTGCCATTTAAAAATAATTTTATAGTACCTGAATTATAACTTACAACTACATAGTACCAGTTATCTTTTTCTAATAAATATTCTTCAGGAATGGAAACATTCATTTCTTCCATACCTCCTAACTTCGCCCACACACTAAGACGGCCTGTGTTTTTGTCAAGTTTTAATGTAAAACAGTCTTTAAAATTTATGATATCTGCAACGCCGTCCTCCTTTGATTTAGGTTTAATCCATAATTGCGCAGAAAACGCTTTTATTGGATATAAGCCTTCAGGATTTTCTATTTCTATATAACAGTTATCAGAACCTTTAAATTCTGCTGCATTATTTATTAACCCTGACGTAAGAGTAACATTATTAAGTTTTCCTACATTGTTGTGTTGACTCTGATTTTGTACATAATTTTGAAATAAATCATCAAAATTATAGTAAATTTTCAAGTTTGTTTCCTCTGCAGAAACATAATTGATCTGCCCCATTAGTATAAGCACGGCAATAAGCGTACTTATGATTCTTTTTAATTTTTTTGTAGTACTCATAAAATCTCTCCTTTACCATTTTTTGACATTTTATCATAAATGGTAATTTTTGTCAATATTTTGTTCTGCAACTGATCTGATTACTTGAATAACAAAATAGTTGAATGTTTCACGAATTTGTGATATACTAATTATGTATATTATGAAAAGTGAGGGGTCTTATGGAAAGATGCATACTTGTTGTTGACGATGAGCAGTCTATTGTTGACATTTTGAGCTTTAATCTTAAAAGAGAGGGCTACAAGGTTATTGAAGCTTATGATGGCGAAGAGGGTTACATTAAAGCCATATCAGAAAAGCCTGACCTTATTCTTTTAGATGTTATGCTTCCTAAAATGGACGGCTTTGATGTTTGCAAAAAAATCAGAGAGATTTCTGCAGTTCCTATTATTATGCTTACGGCCAGAGACGAAGAGATTGACAAAGTTTTAGGACTTGAGCTTGGTGCAGACGATTATATGACAAAACCATTTGGTGTCCGTGAGCTTATGGCAAGAGTTAAGGCAAATTTAAGACGCATTTCAAAACCTACACAGGAGGAAAGCTCCGATAAAATGACTTTTGGTGCGCTTGTTATAGATAATGAAAAATATGAGGTTTCCAAGGCAGGGCAGATTATTGAGCTTACCGTAAGAGAATTTGAACTTTTAAAATTCCTGGCAGCACAGCCTGACAAGATTTTCACAAGAGAAAATCTTCTTGAAAAGGTTTGGGGCTATGAATATTACGGTGATTTGAGAACAGTTGATGTAACTGTAAGAAGACTTCGTGAAAAACTTGAAGATGATCCTGCAGAACCTACATATATAATGACAAAACGAGGCGTTGGCTATTTGTTTAAAAGCCAGAAAGGAATATAATTATGGAGAATAAACTTATTAGACTTGAGCCTGTTGAGGCTAACAAAAAAATTTATGGTAAAAGACCTCTTGATGCTGTAAGAGTTGTAAAAACTATCAGAGATATGTTCGATTCTAGCTGTGAGCTTTTTGCAAACAATGTTGCTTTCTTAAGAAGAGCATCACAGAAATCAGGCTGGACAGAAATCACATATAAAGAAGCAGGCAGAGCAGTTTATGCTCTTGGTACTGCTCTTATAAAGCTTGGACTTAAAGACAAAAAAATCGCAATCATTGGTGAAAACAGATACGAATGGGAAATTTCATATCTTTCAGTTGTTTGCGGTGTTGGTACAGTTGTTCCTATCGACAAAGAGCTTACAGATGTTGAAATCAGGACCCTTTTAGATGCGGCAAATGCTGATGCTCTTATCTATTCACCAAAGGTAAGAAAAAAATATCCTGAACTTTTTGAAACACTTGGCGTTAAGTTAATCTGTATGGAAGAAAGCGAAACTGACGAAAGCTTTGACAATCTTATCAAAGCAGGTGAGCTTTTACTTGAACAGGGCGACAGAAGCTTTATTGATGAAGAGGTTAACCCTGAAGATGTTGATATTTTACTCTTCACATCAGGAACATCAGGTGATGCAAAGGCAGTTATGCTTTCACACAAAAATGTTGCGGCAAACCTTATGAATATGTGCTCAATGATGGACATCAGGGAAACAGACAGATTTTTCTCAATGCTTCCGCTTCATCACACTTACGAATGTACCTGTGGTTTCCTTTGCCCTATTTACAGAGGTTCATCTATCTGCTACTGTATGGGACTTAAATATATTGTTAAAAACCTTCAGGAATACAGCCCAACAATGGTTCTTACAGTTCCACTTGTGATTGAAACAATTTACAAGCAGATTTTAAGAACTATTGAAAAGAACGGTATGACTAAAAAGGTTAATATCGGTAAAAAAATAACAGGATTTCTTCTTAAATTCGGTATTGATAAGAGAAAGCAAATCTTCAAACAGATTCACGATAACCTTGGCGGAAACATCAGAATGTTTATTGCAGGTGCGGCTGCGGTTGATCCTGAGGTTGCTAAAAACTTCAGAGCTTTCGGACTTCATGCAATTCAGGGCTATGGCTTAACAGAATGTGCACCAATCGTTGCAGTTAACAGAGAAGAACTTTATGACGACGCGGCAGCAGGTCTTCCGCTTCCACAGATAGAAGTGAAAATTGATAATCCTGACAAAGACGGTTTAGGCGAAATTATCTGTAAGGGCGACAATGTTATGGTTGGCTACTATCAGAAGCCTGAGCTTACTGCAGAGGTTATTAAAGATGGTTGGTTCTACACAGGTGATATTGGTTATATGAAGAACGGATTTGTGTATATCACAGGAAGAAAGAAGTTCGTTATCATTGCCGCAAACGGTGAAAATGTATTCCCTGAAGAAATCGAACAGCTTTTAAACAGAGCAGATATTATCAGCGAATCAATGGTATATGAAAAGAAAGATGAAAACGGCAAAGTTTCAATTGCCGCACAGATTCTTCCTGATAAAGATGCAGCTGCAGAAATTTTAGGTGCAGACTATACAGTTGATATGCTTAAAGCAAAAATAGATGAAGAAGTTAAAAAAGTTAATGCAATGATGCCACCATTTAAAGCAGTGACACACTTTGATATAAGAGAAACAGACTTCATTAAAACAACAACAAAGAAAATCAAAAGACACGAAAACTTATAAAAAAAAGCAATGTGCTGACTTAGTCAGCACATTGCTTTTTTAAGTATATCTATTGCTTTTTCAAGGTTTTCTTTTGATATGTTAAGAGGTGGAAGAAGTCTAACTTTGTTTTTTGCCTTAAGCGGTAAAACTCCAAGCTCCATAGCCTTTTTGATTACTTCTCCTGCATCTTTTTTTGTTTCAATGCCAAGCATAAGTCCTCTTCCTGTTACAGAGATAACTCCTTCTGCATTTTCAAGCTCTTTTATAATATACTGTGATTTTTCTTCAACTTCTTTTAAGAAGCTATCATCAAGTCTTGAAAGCACATTTACTGCACCTGCACAACAAACAGGGTTTCCGCCAAAGGTTGAACCGTGGTCACTTGCCTTTAATGTAAATTCTACCTTTTCATTTAAAACAGCAGCACCGATTGGAAGTCCTGCACCAAGACCTTTCGCAGTTGTAAAAATATCAGGAACAATATCGTAGTGCATATAACTGTAAAGCTTACCAGTTCTTCCGTTACCTGTCTGGACCTCATCTATGATAAGAAGAATATCTTCTTTCTGACAAAGCTTGTAAACACCTTCAACAAATTCCTTTGTTAAAACATTAACTCCGCCTTCGCCCTGAATTGTTTCCATCATAATTGCGCAAACCTTGTTTTCTGAAACAAGCTTTTCAATGCTTTCAAGGTTGTTCGCTTCAGCATATAAGAAGCCTTCTGTAAGAGGCAAAAAGTCTTTATGGAAAACATCCTGACCTGTTGCCGCAAGAGTTGTTATTGTTCTTCCGTGGAAGCTGTTTTTAAGGGTAATAATATTAAAATATTCTTCGCCTTTTTTCTCTGCACCGTATTTTCTTGCAACCTTTATGGCACATTCATTTGCTTCTGCACCTGAGTTGCCGAAAAACACCTTTTTAAAGCCTGTTTTTTCGCAAATTATTTCTGCAAGTTCAACACAAGGGTTTGTATAATAAAGATTTGAGGTATGCTGAAATGCTTTAAGCTGATTTGTTACCGCTTCTACCCATAAATCATCTGCCATACCAAAGGTGTTAACCGCAATACCGCTTCCAAGGTCAATATATTCCTTGCCATTTTGGTCTTTTACGATTTCACCCTTACCGCCAACAATTTCTATCTGAAATCTTCCATATGTATTTGCAATATAGTTTTTATCTTTTTCAAAAATGTTCATATTTACTCCTACTTTGTCAACATAGTGCCAATTCCCTCGTCAGTAAGTATTTCAACCAAAATCGAATGATGAACTCTGCCGTCAATAACGAATGCCTTTTTAACACCTTTTTTGATTGCATCTATGCAACCGCTGATTTTTGGAATCATACCGCCTGAAATAACACCCTTTTCAAAATATTTTGGTGCTTCATCAACTGTGATTTTCTGAATGAGTGTGCTTTCATCGTCTTTGTCTTCAAGAATACCGCAGATATCTGTCATACTGACAAGACATTCAGCCTGAAGTGCCGCTGCAATTTCCGATGCTGCTGTATCTGCATTAATGTTATAAACATTTCCTTCGTTATCGCAACCAACTGTTGAAATAACAGGAATATAGCCCATATCAAGCACATTTTCAACAGGCTCAATATTAATCTTTGTTATATCACCAACAAAGCCTAATTTTTCATCAAGCATTTTAGCTTCGATAAGATGTCCGTCAACACCGCAAAGTCCCATTGCCTTACCACCGTTTGCGTGGATAAGATTTACAAGGCTTTTATTGATTTTACCTGCAAGTACCATCTGAACGATTTCAACAGTTTCTTCATCTGTTACACGAAGTCCGTCAACGAATTTGCTTTCTTTGCCTACTCTTTTAAGCATATCGCTGATTTCTGGTCCACCGCCGTGAACTAAAACAACCTTAATTCCAACAAGTGATAAAAGAACAAGGTCACCCATAACCTCCTGCTTTAATTCTTCGTTTATCATTGCATTTCCACCGTATTTTATAACGATGGTTTTTCCTGCATATTTCTGTATGTACGGAAGCGCCTGAACAAGTATTGAGGCTCTTTCTGCATTGTTAAGATTCATTTTATTTCTCCTTTGTAATCAAGTTCTGTAATCTCCATTAATTTTGACATAGTCATATGTAAGGTCGCATCCCCAGGCAGTAGCCTGTCCTTCGCCGTCATTTAAGGCAACATTGATTATGATTTCATTTTCAAGAAGAATTTCTTTTGCTTTTTCTTCTGAAAATTCCACTCCTGCGCCATCTTTACAAACTTCAATTATTCCCTTTGCAGATTGGAAATTTACATCAACCTTTTTAACATCAACATCTGCACCGCTGTAGCCGATTGCACAGAGAACTCGTCCCCAGTTTGCATCAGAGCCGAACATAGCCGCTTTTACAAGTGATGAACAGATAATTGATTTTGAAACCACTTTTGCAATTTCTTTTGATTTTGCACCAACTACTTTACATTCGAGAAGCTTTGTTGCACCTTCTCCGTCACCTGCAATCATTCTTGAGATTGCAACTGTGATTGTATTAAGTGCTTTTTTGAAAATTTCAAAATTTTCGTCTTTTTTATCTATTATTTTATTTTCTGCCATACCGTTGGCAAGAATTGTTACCATATCGTTTGTTGAAGTATCACCGTCAACACTTATCATATTGAAGGTATCTTTAACATCTTCTTTAAGTGCTTCATCTAAAAGCTCTTTTGAAATATTAACATCTGTTGTAATAAATATGAGCATTGTTGCCATATTAGGGTGAATCATTCCTGAGCCTTTACCGATACCACCCATTTTACAGATTTTACCGTCGATTTCAAATTCAACAGCGATTTCTTTAGCCTTTGTATCTGTTGTCATAATAGCTTCTGCCGCATCAGCTCCGTTTTCGTAAGAAATACTTTCACAAAGAGCCTTCATATTATCTTTAATAGGTGTAATATCAAGAGGCTGACCAATAACGCCTGTTGATGCAACAACAACATCATCTGCCTTTATGCCCATTTCCTCAGCAACAAGAGCACACATTTTTTCTGCAACCTCTTCACCATCTGCATTACAAGTGTTTGCATTTCCGCTGTTACAGATAACCGCTTTTGCAACACCGTCTTCAAGATGCTTTTTTGTAACAATTAATGGTGCACCCTTTACAAGATTTGTTGTGTAAACTGCTGCCGCACTTGCAGGGGCATCCGAAACAATTAAGGCAATATCCTTTTTGATTTTATTTTTTCTTATTCCACAGTGTATTCCACCTGCTTTAAAGCCTTTTGGTGCACATACACCGCCATTTATCATTTTAATCATTTGTTTCCTCCTAATATCAGGTTAAGGCTCTGCACTGCCGCACCTGAAGCACCTTTCCCTAAATTATCATACATAGCTGAAAGAACCATTCTTTCTTCATTGCCTGTTACAACGATTTCCATAACCTCTGAAACACCAAGCTCGTTTGAATTTAAAAATCCGTCTTTCGCTAAATTTTCGTTATATTTTATATTACCTTCGTTGTACTTGTTTTTATAAAGCTCAACGATTTTTTCAAATGTATATCCGTTCTTAAGCTGATTTTTGAAAAGCGGAACTGAAACAAGCATACCGCTGTAAAAATCTGAAACTATAGGGCAGAAAACAGGAGCATTTTCAATACCTGTAATATGTACCATTTCTTTTAAATGCTTATGGTTTTGTGTTAACCCATACATTCTTGGTGCATCAAAAAGCTCGTCTCTTTCTTCTGCTTCATAATTTGCAATCATTTTCTTTCCGCCACCGCTATAGCCTGTTATTGAATGGCAGGTTAAATTTTCGTCCTTTGAAATTGCTCCTGCATCAATAAGAGGTTTTATTAATGCAATAAATCCACTTGCATGACAACCTGGATTTGCAATTCTCTTTGACTTTACAATAGCTTCCTTTTGTTCCTTGGAAAGCTCAGGAAGTCCGTACACCCATCCCTCGTTGGTTCTATGGGCAGTTGAAGCATCAATAATAACAACATTTTCATTTTCAACAAGAGAAACTGCCTGTATTGCCGCTTCATCAGGCAAACAGAGAATTGCAACATCACAGCTGTTTAAAGCCTGTCTTCTTTTTTCAGTATCTTTTCTGTCCTCATCGGCAAGTGAGATAATTTCAATATCATCTCTGCCCTGAAGCCTGTCAAAAATCTGAAGACCTGTTGTTCCTTCCTTGCCGTCTATAAAAATTTTCTTTTGTGCCATTATGTATGCCTCCACGCAATTTGTATATTTATTCAATAATTATACAGTATTATTACTAATAAGTCAACACTTTTTGCAATTTTATGCATATTTACAAACATATTTATACATAAAATTAGTGCAACTTAAGTTGCACTAATTATTATTCTTCTACAAAATCAGTTAAATCATCATCTTCTTCAAAAGCGATTTCGATTTCTTCTTCCGGAAATTCATCGTCCATTAAATCAGCTTTTTCCTTCATTTTAAGAGAAAGATCGTTCATAAAAACATAAGATTTGTTAACAAGCTTTTCTGTTGCAATGGCAGTTGCAATACCAACAACGCCCTTAACACCGAAAGCCACAAGCTTATTTGCTTTTTTTGATAAAACTGAATCAACAGCCATAGTTGAAAGTACTACTGCACCTGCAACCGCCGCAGATTTTTTTAATTTGTAAATTTTAATAATATTAGATGCATTTGCCATATCCTTTATCTCCTTTTTCTTTTTATTTTAAGTAAATATTAATTATTTATACATTTTTGTACTTAAAAGGCTCTGCTTTTTCAGGCACATATTTTTCAAGATAGTCAAGCATTTCGTCGCCATTGTCAAAATACTTATAAAGACTTCTGCAAGACTCTTTCATAAATCCGTCTTTAATAGCCTTTTCCATCATAGTGTTCATTTCATCATAATATCCGTTTATGTTATAGATAACGATTGCTTTTTCGTGGCGTCTTAACTGTTTAAGAGTAAGTATTTCAAAAAATTCCTCAAAAGTTCCGATACCGCCGGGAGTAACTATAAAGCAGTCTGAGTTATCCTCCATAATCTGCTTTCTTTCTCGCATGGTTTCAGTATAAATAAAATCTGTGCAATCCTCAAACAAAACTCCGTCAACTTTAAAGAATGTTGGAGCAACACCTGTTACCTTGCCGCCTTCTTTTCTTGCACCTCTTGCAACCGCACCCATAAGTCCCTGAGTACCACCGCCATAGACAATATTATGTCCTCTTCTTGCGATTTTTTCACCAAGTTGTTCAACAGTTTCAATAAAAATACTGTCAATAGTCTGACTTGCTGCACCGTAAACGCAGATATTCATACCTTCACCCCTTCTGATGTCTATTGATATGCTATACTAATTTATAATATACCTATTATTATTTTATCATCCAAGTCAGATGTTGTCAATAAAATGTTGATATATCTTAACATTTTGTGGTATACTATCAAAAAAAGCAAAGGAGCAACTAAAATGGAAGAAAAAATTGCAATAGTAGGTATTTTCGTTAAGGATATGGATGCAGTAAAACAGGTTAACTCTGTTCTTCACGATTTCAGCGATAAAATCATCGGCAGAATGGGAATTCCACGCACAGATGCAGGACTTAATGTTATTTCGGTTATAATCAATGCATCAGCCGACGATATAAACGCCCTTTCAGGAAAGCTTGGAAAAATCGAAGGCATTAGCTCTAAAACAATGCAAGGGAAGTTTTAATTCAATTCACAATGCACAATGCACATTTATTACACAACCTTTTAGAGTGCAACTGTTTTCAGGTCTTACTTCCTCAAGTTTAAAAACTCATTAATCTCCCCGTAAGTCTAAAAACAGTGGGGTATTTTGGAGTTAGAAGTTAGGAGTTAGAAGTTTTAAAATCAAAACATATTTGATGATAGCACTTCTGTTTCTATGAAAATGGCTGGTAGATTTTGCTGTTTCAGGCTCGTAGTGTACGAGGGTACATAAGATGCCTGAAACAGTAAAAAACAAACCCGAGTGATAATTCACTCGGGTTTGTGGTGTAACGCCATTTTCGACGAAACAGATTATTTGAGTTCTACTTTAGCGCCTACTTCTTCAAGTTTAGCCTTAATTTCTTCAGCTTCTTCTTTAGCTACGCCTTCTTTAAGTGTTTTTGGAGCGCCATCAACTAAATCTTTAGCTTCTTTAAGACCGAGGCCTGTGATTTCTCTTACAACTTTGATAACTTTGATTTTTTCAGCACCAGCGTCAGCAAGTACAACTTCAAAGTCTGATTTTTCTTCAGCAGCAGCTGCACCAGCAACTGCGCCACCTACAACTGCAACTGGAGCTGCAGCAGATACACCAAATTCTTCTTCAATAGCTTTTACGAGATCAGCGAGTTCGAGAACTGTAAGAGCTTTAATTTCTTCAATCATAGCTGTGATTTTTTCACTCATTTTATTTTCCTCCTAAAATATAAATAAATAATTTGTTTTTAATACTTTTTTAGCATTAAGCTTCTGCTTCCTGCTTTTCTTTAACTGCATTGATAGCTCTTGCAAGTCCAGCGATTGTAGCATTCAAGCCACCTGCCAACATAGCATAAAGAGTTTCTTTTGATGGAACTTTAGCCATAGCCTTGATTTCTTCAAGTGGAACAACCTTACCATCAACGAAACCTGCTTTGATTTCAATACCTGCAGCTTCTTTATTTGCATCGATGAATTCTGATAAAACTTTTGCAGGAGCAACAACGTCTTCTTTATGAGTTGCGATAGCAGTTGTTCCGTTAAAAATGTCTGAAAGTTCACCGAGGCCAACTTCGTTAGCAGCAAATCTTGCTAATGTGTTTTTAATAACTGTGTATTCAACACCAGCTTCTCTGAGCTTGTTACGAAGTTCTGTGTCTTTTTCAACTGTAAGTCCGCTATATGTTACGAAAACACCTGTAGCAGAATTCTGGAATCTTTCTTTAAGGTTTTCAACAACAGCTTTCTTTTGTTCTAAAACTTTTTCACTTGGCATTTAAATTTTCACCTCTCTTCAATGATTTACAAAAAATTAAGGTTTTCCGCAGAGAAACGGAAAACCTTTTAATAGTCTTAAACGGTTTACCCTCGGCAGGAAAATTACGCTTTTAAAGCCCCTGCTGTCTGCGGATAACATATTCATTTATTGTATTATAGCATACTAAATTAATTTTGTCAATAAAAATTATTCACCAAGTTTGTTTGTGCTAACTTTTACTGATGGACCCATTGTTGAAACAACGGTAACAGATTTTAAATACTGACCTTTTGCAGCTGCAGGTTTAGCTTTAACAACAGCTGAAAGTAAAGTATTGAAGTTGTCAGCAAGTTTATCTGCTGCGAAAGATACTTTACCGATTGGGCAGTGAATAATATTTGTTTTATCAAGCTTGTATTCAATTTTACCAGCTTTGATATCTTTGATAGCTTTAGCTACATCCATAGTAACTGTACCTGCTTTTGGGTTTGGCATAAGGCCTTTAGGACCTAAAACTTTACCAAGTCTACCAACAACACCCATCATGTCAGGAGTTGCAACGATTACATCGTAATCGAACCAGTTTTCTGTCTGGATTTTTGTAACTAATTCTTCTGAACCGAAGAAATCAGCACCTGCTGCTTCAGCTTCATTTAATTTTTCGCCTTTAGCAAATACTAAAACTCTGATATTCTTACCTGTTCCGTGAGGAAGAACAACAGCGCCTCTAACCTGCTGGTCAGCGTGTCTTGAGTCAACACCTAATCTGATGTGACATTCAACTGTTTCATCAAACTTAGCGCCAGCTGTTTTGCAAACGAGTTCTAAAGCTTCCTTAGCTTCGTATAACTTTGATCTGTCAATAAGCTTAGCGTTAGTTGAGTATTTTTTACCTCTTTTCACGTTAAATCCTCCTTAAGTGGTTATGGCGGAAAAATTTCCTCCCACCCGGTCTGTTAAAGACCACCAAATTATTCTTCTACTGTAATACCCATACTTCTTGCTGTTCCTGCAATCATGCTCATTGCAGCTTCAACTGAAGCAGCATTTAAGTCAGGCATTTTCTGTTCTGCGATTGCCTGTAAATCTGCTTTAGAGATTTTAGCAACCTTAGTTTTGTTAGGTACTCCAGAACCGCTTTCAATCTTACAAGCCTTCTTAAGAAGAACTGCTGCTGGTGGAGTTTTTGTGATAAAACTGAATGATCTGTCTGCATAAACTGTGATAACAACAG
The DNA here is from genome assembly GCA_045535635.1 of Clostridia bacterium. Lineage (GTDB taxonomy): Bacteria > Bacillota > Clostridia > RGIG6154 > RGIG6154 > RGIG8700. Next base: position 3,746 of record JAZSLZ010000057.1, on the reverse strand, counting down.
GAATGATAAGACCCATGTCTTTTGCTGTTCTTTCGTTGAATTCTTTTGTGAACTGAACGATGTTAACACCATGCTGACCTAATGCAGGACCTACCGGTGGAGCCGGTGTTGCTTTACCTGCGGGAATCTGCAACTTAATGTAACCTGATACTTTCTGTGCCACTGTAAAGTGCACCTCCTTCATATAAATGTGGTAGTGGTTGCTTCTGCAACCTTAGCGAGTGATTACTCTCCCACTAATCTATATATACGCCTAAATCATTAGGCACATATAAACTTAATCTTCGATAGGTTCAACTTCGCCAAAATCGAAATCGATTGAGGTTTCGTTGCCCATAACGAAAACAGAAACTTTAACTTTCTGATTTTCAGTGTCAATATCTTCAACGATACCAACATAATCTTTAAATGCGTCGGCAGTAATCTGAACATTATCACCGATTTTAAAGTTAAATGCATAAGACTTCTGTTCAAAGCCGAGTCTTTCAATTTCAGCCTCTGTTAAAGGAACAGGTTTTGATCCCGGACCAACAAAGCCGGTAACACCTCTGGTATTTCTAACGATATACCAGCTGAAATCAGTCATAATCATTTTGATTATAACATAACCCGGAAGCATTTTCTTCATAACGCTCTTCTGAACACTGTCCTTAACTTCGATAACTTCTTCCATAGGTAATTTAATATCGAAGAACAAATGTCCGAGGTTATTGTTTTCAATGCTCTTTTCAAGAGTTGCTTTAACTTTGTTTTCATAACCAGAGTATGTGTGAACCACATACCATTTAGCTTCCTGTGACATAAGACTTCCTCCTCTTTATTAATATATAAGGAAACCTTACATTAAACCTACTACCCAGTTGAATAAAAGACTGAATAAAAAGTCTACAGCATAGATGAAAAGGCCTAAAACAACGATAAATGTAACAACAATACCTGTATTTTTACAGATTGTTTTCCATGAAGGCCAAACAATTTTTTTGAATTCGCTTTTGTAACCTCTTAAGAAATCACCAAAGCCCTTCTTTTCTTTTTTCTCGCTCATTAAATAAACCTCCCTTTTATAAATTTAGCTTAAGAGAAACTTATTTTGTTTCTTTATGAGCTGTGTGTTTTTTACAGAATCTGCAATATTTGTTAACTTCCATTCTGTCTGGTGTGTTCTTTTTGTTTTTCATTGTGTCATAGTTTCTCTGTTTGCATTCTGTACAAGCTAATGTGATTTTAGTACGCATAATTATTTCCTCCGTTTTCTATTTCAACAGACTTTCTTGCCTGTTTTGTAGCCTTTTTTAAAAGCGACTTTATTAAACCTGTTGCAGTTTCACAACAAGTGTACACTAAAATATACCACAGCAAAAGCCTTTTGTCAAGCACTTTTTTCCTTAATTAAAAAGGAAATTTTACTCATTCTGCCACAATAACTATATATAGTATATTTTACGACACATATCTACAAGTTGTACTTTACAAACAGAAAAATATATGTTACTATTTTATATAAGAAGATAATAAAAACTTACCAAAATGCGGGTAAGGAGTTATTTATCAAAAAATCTATAGGGAGATGTTTAAAATGTCAAACAAAGATGCAATCTACGACGCTCGTACTCTTGGCGGCGGCAAAATGCTCGTTCTTGGCGCACAGCATATGTTCGCTATGTTCGGAGCAACAGTTCTTGTTCCACTCATCACAGGCTTAAGCGTATCTGCAACACTTTTATTCGCAGGTCTTGGAACACTTTTATTCCACCTTTTAACAAAAGGTAAAATTCCTGCCTTTTTAGGCTCATCATTTGCATTCCTTGGCGGATATGCAGCAATCGCAGCACTTTGTGCAGATGCAGGTGTTGACCACTTCTCAGCATACGCAGGTATCGGCGTTGCATGTGCAGGTCTTTTATATGTAATTCTTGCAGGACTCTTTAAGATTTTCGGTGCGGTAAAGGTTATGAAATTCTTCCCACCAATCGTTACAGGCCCTATCATTATTGCAATCGGTCTTATCCTTTCAAAATCAGCTATCGACAACTGTACTGCAAACTGGTGGCTTGCAATCCTCGCAATCGTAGTTATCATCGTTTGCAATATCTGGGGTAAAGGTATGATTAAAATCATTCCTATCCTTTTAGGTGTAGTTGTTTCTTATGTAGTTGCAGCTGTTACAGGCAATGTTGATTTTACAGCAGTTAAAGAAGCTGCATGGATCGGACTTCCTGTTGCATGGGAAGACACAGCTCTTTCTCTTTTCGGCAAAGGAAATGCTTCATTAATTATTACAACAATCATCACAATCGTTCCAATCGCTATTGCAACAATCATCGAACACATCGGCGATGTTTGCGCTATCAGCTCAACAGTTGAAAAGAACTACATTGAAAACCCAGGTCTTCACAGAACACTTTTAGGTGACGGTCTTGCAACAGCTCTTGCAGCACTCTTCGGTGCACCTGCAAACACAACATACGGTGAAAACACAGGCGTGCTTGCTTTAACAAAAGTGTATGATCCTAAAGTAGTTAGAATTGCAGCATACTTTGCTATCTTATTCTCACTTTCACCAAAATTTGCAGCATTAATCAACTCAATGCCAACAGCAGTTGTAGGCGGTGTTTCACTTGTTCTCTACGGTATGATTTCAGCAGTCGGCGTAAGAAACATTGTTGAAAACAAAGTTGACTTCACAAAATCAAGAAACGTTATTATCGCAGCTTTAATCCTCGTTCTTTCAATCGGTATTAACTACTCAGCAGCAGGTGCAATCAGCTTCGCAATCGGTTCAATCAATATCAGCCTTTCAGGTCTTGCAGTAGCGGCACTCGTTGGTATCATCATCAACGCAATCCTCCCTGGCAAAGACTACGAATTCGGTAAAGAACTCCAGGGCGACACATCAGTAAACTTTAAAGTTTGATAATAAAGCATTAAAAAAAGAGCCTTGCGGCTCTTTTTTTAATGCTTTAAATATTCTCCGTTTAAAATTCTTTCCCACCAAGTTTTGTTTTCAAGATACCAGTTTATCGTTTCAACTATACCTTTATCAAATGGTGTTTCAGGCAACCAACCAAGCTCTGAATGAATTTTCGCAGGGTCAATTGCGTATCTTAAATCGTGTCCTTTTCTGTCTGTTACATAAGTAATAAGACTTTCAGGTTTTTCTAATGCTTTAAGAATAAGTTTAACAACTTCAATATTTTGCTTTTCGTTGTGTCCACCGATATTGTAAACTTCGCCAACTTTTCCGTCGTGGATAATTAAATCTATAGCTTTACAATGGTCGCCAACATAAAGCCAGTCACGGACATTAAGCCCTTCACCATAAACAGGAAGCTTTTCGTCGTTAAGTGCTTTAATTATCATCTTTGGCATTAAGCTCTCTATAAACTGACACGGTCCATAGTTGTTTGAGCATCTTGAAATTGTTACAGGCAAACCAAAGGTTCTGTGATATGCCATAACAAGAAGGTCAGCTGATGCTTTTGATGCAGAATAAGGACTTGATGTGTGAATAGGAGTTGTTTCGGTAAAGAATAAATCAGGTCTGTCTAAAGGCAAATCTCCATATACTTCATCAGTTGATACCTGATGGTATCTTTTTACGCCATATTTAATAGACGCATCCATAAGAACCTGTGTTCCTAAAATGTTTGTTTTAAGGAAAATACCCGGATCTTCAATACTTATGTCAACATTATTCTCTGCGGCAAAATTCACAACAACACAAGGAGATTCTTTTTCAAAAATCT
>JAZSLZ010000051.1:0-6141 GCA_045535635.1 Clostridia bacterium | reverse complement strand
AATAAATATTATCGGTACAACATTTAGTTGTACCGATATGTGGCGGAGAGCCGGAGATTCGAACTCTGGGCACTTTCGTGTCACTAGTTTTCAAGACTAGCTCCTTAAACCACTCGGACATCTCTCCAAAACGCAAGATTGATTATAACAAAGAAATTTGAAGTTGTCAATACTTTTTTTGAAAAAAATAATTATTTTTTTTAATTTCATATTTTGTGTGAACCTACATAAGCTTTTAATATGAAAAACACTAAACTTTTTATTTGTAATGCATTGGTTATGTCATTGACATCTATATTGTTAAGAGCAGTATTTGTAAGATACAATGTTTATATTTCCTCCAAGCTTCTTTCAGAAGGAATGGGAATTTTTGCACTTGTTATGACAATTTACAATTTTGCAGTTACCGTTGCAACATCAGGGATTTCTCTTGCCACAACCAGAATTGTTTCAGAAGAAGCTTCTCTTGGAAATGACAAGGGTGTTAAAACTGCGGTATTTAAATGCGGAATTTTTGCAATGTGTCTGTCAATGCTTTCCTTTTCCGTAATACGGATATTTGCTGAGTTCATTTCGGCTAACATTTTTCAGGGAAGATTAAGCGTTGAGTTTACAAAGCTACTTGCATTTTGTTTTCCCTGTATTTCTGTTTCTTCTGTTTTTAATGGTTATTTTACTGCGGTGAGAAAAGTTTATAAAGGCTCTTTTGTGCAGATTATTGAGGATACCATTAAAATTACTGTTACGATTTGCCTTTTTGAATATTTTGAGCCACAAAGTATTGAAGCCTGTTGTACATATATAATTTTTGGTAACATCACAGGTGAATTCAGCTCTATGCTTTTAGCAATGTTTTTTTACATAAAAGGAGCTTATGGTTATAAAAACAACAAAAAAAGCAAGGATATAACCTCCAGGATATTTAAAATTACTGTTCCTGTTGCTTTAAGCAGTTATCTTAAATCAGCTCTTTCAAGTATAAAGCAAATTATTATTCCAAGATGTGCAGAAAAATCAGGGATTACATCTAAAGAAGCTTTGTCGTCTTATGGTGAAATAAGCGGTATGGCAGTTCCTGTAATTTTGTTTCCAACTGCAATCAGCAGTTCTGTAGCAAATTTAATTGTACCTGAAATATCAAGATGCTTTATAAAAAAACAATATGATAAAATCGCAAAAATTGTAACAGGTGTTTACACAAGAATTGCGGAGTTTTCATTTTGTGTTGCAACTGTATTTACATTATACGGAGTGGAGCTTGGAAAAAGATTATACTCAAACTATAATGTTGGCATATACATAACACTTATGGCACCGCTTGTTATAATAATGTACGCAGATACTCTTACAGATTCCATTTTAAAAGGTGTAGATGGTCAGGTGAGTGTAGTAAGAATAAATATTTTTGATACACTTCTTTGTATTGCACTTATAAGCTTTATAATACCAAAAACAGGAGCAGCAGGTTATATTATTGTACTTTATATCAGCGAATTAATTAATATAGCATTAAGCATTTTCTCTTTAAGAAAAAGGATAAAATTTAAAATAAGTAAAACAAAAATGTTTTTAATACCGTTGTTTGCATCTCTTGCAGTAATCTATATCTCAACATATTTCTCTATTGAAATGTGGCAGGGAATAACACTTGTGGTTTGTGTTTATTATGTTTTGTTATATATTTTGCAGAAAATATATGCTTGATATTTAATGAAATCGTGGTAAAATAAGTACGAGGTGTTTGTATGATAAGACTTGCAAAATCCCAAGATATATATGAGTTGTCAAAGCTTCTTATTGAAACATTTGACATAGATAATATTGATGATATTTTTGATATGATTAAGCCTTTTAATAATACTTTTGTTTATGAATTAAATGGCATAATTGTATCCACTGCATCTGCTATTCCTTTTAAGGTGGGAGAGAGAAGCGGCAGGTATATATATGCAGTTGCCACAGACTTTAATCACAGAGGAAAAGGCTATGCCAGAGAAGTTCTTGAGTATATTAAAGAATATTATAAAAGCTCTGCAGATGTGCTTCTTTTAAGACCTGCAGAGGAAAGCCTTTTTGATTTTTACAGAAAAAAAGGATTTACAGATGAAATATATGCAGAGATTAAGGAAATTCAATTTAAGGGAACAGAGAAACCTGAAAAAATTGAATTTGATGAATATGTGAAAGAGAGAAAAAAATATAATTCTTTTTCTTTTGGCGAAGAAGTAATGAAATATTATTTTAATTATTACGGCTATTGTGCATATAAAGGAGAGGATTATCTTTTACTGGGCAGAATTTTACAGGATAATATAATTTTTGACGAGGCTTACGGTGATTTTTCTAATGCTGATATGAGTTTTATAAAAGCAGAAAAGTCGTTTGCGGTTGTAAATGGGAAGAGCGTTTATGCACTGGCCCTGTTTTATAACGAAAAATTTGACATAAATTTCAGAATTCCTATGGAATAATAGGGATTTTTTCCTTAAAAGACTTGATTTTTTCAGACTTTTGTAATATAGTATATAAGATACAAAGTATTAGGAGTTGTGATGATGAAATACAATAGTACAAGAAATAAGGACATATCTTTTTCATCAGGTCAGGCTATCATAAAAGGTCTTGCATCAGACGGCGGACTTTTTGTGCCGGATTCTATGCCAAAGCTTGATTTGAGCGAAATTCAAAGCTATGCAGATATGTCATACAGAGAAAGAGCAAAAACTATATTATCGAAGTTCCTTACAGATTTTTCAGAAGAGGAAATTAATCATTGTGTAAACAGTGCTTATACAAAAGAAAAATTCGGCACTGATTCTATTACACCTGTATATAAACTTGATAAAGGAAATTACATTCTTGAACTCTGGCATGGTCCTACATGTGCATTTAAAGATGTGGCGCTACAGATTCTTCCACATTTCCTTGTAACATCTTTAGTTAAAAACGGCGTAAACAAAGAAATTGTAATTCTTGTTGCTACATCAGGTGATACAGGAAAAGCTGCACTTGAAGGCTTTGCAGATGTTGAAGGTACAAGAATCAATGTGTTCTATCCAAATGATGGTGTTAGTGAAATACAGAAGCTTCAGATGGTAACACAATCAGGAAGCAACGTAAATGTAACTGCCGTTAACGGAAATTTTGATGATGCACAAAATGGTGTTAAAGCTATTTTTACTGATAAAGATTTTGAAAAGTCTGCAGATGAAAAGAATTTTATGCTTTCTTCTGCGAACTCAATAAACTGGGGCAGACTTGTTCCTCAGATTGTATATTATTTCTCTGCTTATGCTGACTTGCTTAAAGCAGGTGAAATTGAACTTGGTGAGAAAATCAACTTTGTTGTACCAACAGGTAACTTCGGAAATATTTTAGCTGCATATTATGCTGAAATGATGGGACTTCCTGTTAACAAGCTTATCTGTGCTTCAAACAGCAATAATGTTCTTACAGACTTTATCAAAACAGGTGAGTATAACAAAACAAGAGAATTTAATCTTACTATTTCCCCATCTATGGACATACTTATTTCAAGTAACCTTGAAAGATTTTTATATCACGCAAGTGGAGAAAATTCAGAGCTTGTTTCAGAATATATGAACAAGCTTAAAGCAGAGGGCAATTATAAAGTTTCAGACGATATCAAGGCTATTATTGATAAAGTGTTCTGGGGCGGATTTGCAACAGATGCAGAAACAAAGTCAACAATTAAAGAAGTTTATGATAAATATGGTTATGTTATGGATACACACACAGCTGTTGCCCAGAACGTGTACAACAAATATCTTGATGAAACTTCTGATGCAACAAAAACTGTTATTGCTTCAACTGCCAGTCCGTTCAAGTTCAGCAGATCTGTAATTTCAGCAATTAATAATGATGATAATTACGGTGCAGCTGCAGATGAATTTGCAATACTTGATGAACTTTCAAGAGTTGCAAACGAGCAGATTCCTAAATCACTTGCAGAACTTAAGACAAAAGAGCCTATCTATGATGTTGTTTGTAACAAAGATGAGCTTTTAAATGTCGTAAAAGAGTTCTTAAGGTTTTAATTAAACGAAATATGTCCATTTATGCTATTTCTGATCTTCATCTTTCATTTGAAACTGAAAAACCAATGAATAAATTTGGAGATATTTGGAATGAATATGAAGAGAAGATGAAATATAACTGGAACAAGGTTGTGCAGGAAAGAGATTTGGTTTTAATTCCAGGTGATGTTTCGTGGGCAACATACTTAAGCGATTTTTCGCAGGATTTAAGCTATGTTGATGAGCTTAGCGGAACTAAAGTTATTTCAAAAGGTAACCACGATTACTGGTGGGAAACTCTTAATAAATTGAATAACTTTAAAAATGAAAAAGGTTTTAAAACTGTAAATTTTATTCATAACAGTTGCTATGAATATGAAGACTATGTTATTTGTGCCACAAAAGGCTTTGACTTTAACGATACTGAAAAAATTGTTAACAGAGAGTGTGAACGACTTAAGATTACACTTTCTGCAGGTCAGAAAACAGGCAAAAAAATAATACTTATGCTTCATTATTCACCATTTAATAAAGAAAAACAATTATACTGCGGAATAAAAGAAATATTTGATGAAATTAAGCCGCTATATTGTATATACGGGCATCTTCATTCTTATGCACACAGATTTGCGGTGTGCGAAGAGATTGATGGTATTAAGTATCAGTTAGTTTCGTGTGACTATCTGAAGTTTTGCCCATTTAAAATTGTATAGTTTATATTTATAATACGGAGGAAAAACTATGAGCGCTAAATTTATTAAAAAAGAAGGTTATACAGTAGAATTTGAACTTACTGTAGCAAAAGAAAAATTTGAAGAAGGTATGCAGAAGTCATACATAAAAAATGTAAAACAGTTCAACATCCCTGGTTTCAGAAAGGGTAAAGCTCCAAGAAAATACATCGAAAAAATTTATTCAGAAGCTATTTTCTATGATGATGCTATTAACTTTGTATTCCCTGAAGAATATGAAGCAGCAGTTAAAGAACTTGCAATCGAACCTGTTGACAGACCTGATGTTGATGTTAAAGAAGTAGGTTCAGGTAAAGACCTTATTCTTGAAGTTAAGGTTGATGTTGTTCCTGAAGTTGAAATCAAAAACTACAAAGGTCTTGAAGTAGAAGAAAAGAAATATGATGTTGCTGAAAAAGACGTTAAAGAAGAACTTGAAAGAATGAGAGAAAGAAACTCTAGAATGGTTACTGTTGATGACAGAGCTGTTAAAGAAGGCGACACAGCTAACATCGATTTTGAAGGATTTGTTGACGGCGTTGCATTTGAAGGCGGCAAAGGCGAAGGCTTTGACCTTGTTATTGGTTCAGGCAGCTTTATCCCAGGTTTTGAAGATCAGTTAGTTGGTGCAAATACAGGTGACGAAGTTGAAGTTAATGTTAAATTCCCAGAAGAATATCACGCTGCTGAATTAAAAGGCAAAGATGCTATGTTCAAAGTAAAGGTTAACAAGATTTCTTATAAAGAACTTCCTGAACTTGATGATGAATTTGCAAAAGATGCAAGTGAATTTGAAACTCTTAAAGAATTAAAAGCTGACATTAAAGCAAAGAAAAAAGCTGCTAACGAAGCAAAAGCAAAAGCTGAAATGGAAAATGAAGCAGTAGAAAAGCTTGTTGCAGAAATGAAAGCTGACATTCCTGAAGGTATGATTGAATCAAGAACAGAAAGCCTTTTAAGAGACTTTGAAATGAGACTTTATCAGCAGGGTATGAACCTTGAAATGTACCAGAAATACACAGGTATGACAATGGAGGACTTCAAGAAACAGTTCAGACCACAGGCTGAAAATGCAGTTAAGAGCACACTTGCTCTTGAAAAAGTAGCAGAACTTGAAAAAATCGAAGTTACTGAAGCTGAACTCGATGCTAAAATTGAAGAAATAGCAAAGAATTACGGTATGGAAGCAGAAAAAGCTAAAGAAGTATTAAGAGATGAAGATAAAGAAAATATCAAAAAAGACTGCAAAATTGAAAAAGCAGTAGAATTTATCCTTGCTAATGCTAAGCTTGGCGAAGCTAAAAAACCTGCTGCAAAGAAAACAACAACAAAAAAAGCAGCAGACGATGCAGAAAAGAAACCTGCAGCAAAGA
>JAZSLZ010000114.1:0-2352 GCA_045535635.1 Clostridia bacterium | reverse complement strand
TTTCAGTATCTTCTACTTTAGGTTCTTCTGTTTTATTTTCAGTATCTTCTACTTTAGGTTCTTCAGTTTTGTTTTCAGTTTCTTCTACTTTTGGTTCTTCTGTTTTCTCTGCAGGAGCTTCTGTTTTTTCTGTTTCTTCTGAATTAACTACATCAAAAACATGCTTATCAGTTTCTGTGAAAAGCTCTGCATCGTCTATTTTATTAATTCTCTGTTCAAGTGCAGCACCTGCCTGAACTACAATTTCTTTTTTCTCTTCTGTTGTTTTTTCAATAATAGGTTCAGATGCTGAAACAATTGTTGTAAATGAGAAAACAAGTGATAACACAAGTGCACTTATTCTTTTTGCTATTAAATTTTTCATGTTATCACTACCTTTCTTTTAAAACTTTATTCTACAGGTGTTTCGGCTATTGCAGTTATATCTGCGCAAGAAACATCAAAGTTGTTTGCGTTATAATCGCTATTATTTGTTTTGAAAAATCTGTATCTGTATGATGAGTATGGTTCTTGGAAGTTTACTGTATCTGTAAACTGTTCATCGCCTGTTTTTACATTTTTAAGAGCATCATTTGTATTGTCAGGAATAAGTCCATCAGGAATGGTTATTTCTACATCTCCTGACAGATTTTTAGTCCATACCGTTAATAGAACATATTCATTTGTTTGTTCAATGCTTTTATATATTAATTCCTCTTCACTTTCCACTTTAAAAGTTCCTGTTAAAACCTTTTTAAAACCTCTTGTTCCTGTTGCAGTAACAGTGTAAGTTTTTCCATTTACAACAGGGAATGTTACTTCCTCAGAAGTTTTTTCACCGCCTACAAGGGTGCCATCTGTTTCATAAACAACATTTGAGCTTTCGGTAACTTCTACTTCATAAGCGATGTCACCTTCTGAAAATCTCAAATCGTCAGGATAGTTACTAAGTTTAAAGGTAATTGTAGAAGTTCCAGATGATATTTCATATTCTTTTCCTTCTTCAAAAAGCAAATCACTTTCAAAATAAAATTCCTGTGCCTTAATCGCTTTCTGTTCATTGTTTGTATGTACATATTTAGAAACAACATTAACTATTCCAGATAAAATGGCAGCAACAGCAAATAAGTACACAATAAGTCTTAATTTATTTGTTGATTTTTCATCCTGTTGTTTTTCTTTTTTAAACATTTGAAATCCTTTCTTAAGCTTTATTGTTAATTAATCTGTACTGCATTAACAGTAAGCTTGATAGCATCTACCATCATTGAATAATCAAGATTGTTTTCTTCTTCAGGCCATACTATGCTTAAACTGTATTCTTCTTTACCACTGTTTGGCTGAAGTTTTTTGTTAATTACGATTTTTTTTCCACTTTGCTCATTCATATTAAGCACCAATGGGAGATTATCAGTTAAAATTTCAACTGTTAAGGTATAGTCAACATCAACCTCGCTGTTATTGTTAATCTCAATAGGCTGAATAAGAGTGTAGCCTGGATGGAACTTATCAGATGAAATTGAAATTTCCGAAACACAGGTTTCAGAAACGTCGAACTTTGCAACTCTTGCCACATCTACTGAATCTGCAGAACTTGCGTATTTTGCAAGTAAATTTCCGATTACAGAAAACGACATCATAACAAGAACAAGTAAGCTCACCATAATGATTGTTAACTTATTTTCTTTTATAAAGTCATTCATTAGTTTCATCTTCCTGCTCCTTTGAAGCTTTATTATTTGAAATTGACCAAAGGAGTAAAAATGCAAGAATTAAAGTAAGACTTCCGAGAGGGGTTTTGAAATAATTGATAACAAGCCCAACATACGGTATATAGCCTACTACCTTTCCGTTTAACTCTGAAAGTGTGACAGGTTCGTCAACTGTATTATTTGCATCGCCTTTGGTAATTACTTCCTCATTTTCCAAAGATACTATTCTGTGAACAACAGGATTGTAGCCTGTTTTATTTATAACAACAACATCCCCAACCTCGTATTCATCAGTTTCGTCAATGAAAATAAGTGCATCAACAGGGATATTCGGCTCCATTGAGCCAGTCATAACAACGGCACAACCTTTACCAAATATCATTGGTATTGCCTGACCTTTAATTTTTGTGTTTCCCATAACTGCGTAGAAGCACAAAACAATAAGTATGATTGTAAAAATGAAGCTTTTAGCACCTTTTAGTGCCTGATTTTCATTATTGTTATTTTCGCTCATTTTGTTTCCTTCCATCCGTACCAGGTTTCATTGAATTTTTTATCATAAGATAAATTATGCTGATTTGCAGCCTCGTATATTTCGTAATAAGCCCAATATGTGTTGTCTGTAAGGTCTGTAAAGTACATTAACTTGTCAAGATTTGCA
>JAZSLZ010000086.1:0-2011 GCA_045535635.1 Clostridia bacterium | reverse complement strand
TGCTTAAAAAATTTATAGATTAAGTGAATGCAGAGGGACGGTTCTCCCGAAGTGAATGCAGAGGGACGGTTCTCCCGTGTTGATTGAAAAATCCTAAAAATCAAGGCTCCCTCAAACACAGAAAACACAATAGAACCGTCCGAAACCACTGAAAAAGAGTGATTTTTAATAGCCTAAAAATTTAAACTTACAGCAAAAATTTCTTTTAAAATAAATTTCAAAACTAATTCCCTGAAATTGTTTAAAACGGCGGTAATAGGTGAGGTTTTCTCACTTGCTATCGCCGCAATTCTTTTAAGATTTACCGCTATTGCGGTCAGTTTTGCTTGAAAGAGCATGCTTCGCAGTCCCCAGCCTCTTGCTCGGGACATTCCGTGAAAGCGTTTCATTTCTCCGTTCTTCCATTCCTGTGCTGAACGCTTCATGTATTTTTCTAAAAACTCAGGCTTTTTTTGCTCCTGACTTATCTCATAAAAAATCGGTGCAGATAAAGCTACTCGCAACTTTCGGGCTTTGTTTTTGGATTTTCCCATACATTGCTCTCTATGAGGACAATTTACACACTGTTCTTTTGAAAACAAATAACTGTAAATTTCTTCAGGCTTTCCTCGTGCCATTCGGTTTATACGCTTTTTACTCACTGTATAATTCCCCATAAAGCAAAACCATTGGTCGCTATCTTTATTGTATGAAAACAATTCTTCATCTATCTTGTAGACACTTGCACTTACAGGTATATATCCTTTTATCTTTTGTTCTTCTAAAAGCTCTAATATATCTTTTCTGAAATATGCTTTATCTCCATACAATTCAGATACTTTTGTTCCTGTATTAACCGTTTTTTCTAACAATGCGGAAAACTCTTTTCCATCAACATACTCGCCTGTATGAACATCTATCGCGGTTATTATTCTTTCGTCAGCGGTCATTGTGTATTCTGCTTTGTAGCCGTAAAACTGCTGTGTTTTTGACTTGTTTCCTACTCGGGCATCCTTGTCACTTAATGAACGTAATCCTCTTTGGATAATGAATTTTTCGTCCGACAATACCTCTCTTGCTTCGGCAATAGCTTTTTGTGTTTTCTCGCCTGCATATTCCTCTGCATTAGCGATAGTTTCTTCAAGATAGCTTTTCATTACTGCCTTTGCTTCTTTATGGTCTTCTATCTGTGTGTAGTCGGGAATGTCGGTATTTATGCTTTCGGGGACAGCGCCATTATCTGCTTCAAGCCCTTTGAAAATTCGCTTTGCAAGATGCTTCATAATTCTTTCAGGTACTTTCTTGGTGCAGTTGGCTTCGATATGTGTGGTATCTACGGTTAAGGCATCTCCTTTAATTATTCCGTTTTCTACGCACTGACGTACAATCTCGCTTAAAACCTCGTCAAGTGTAATGTCTTGCATACGCTGTGTACGGAATTTCGCAAGCAGACTTGCATCAGGCAGCTTGTCTTCAGGATTTAATCCCAAAAACCACAAAAAAGCCAAATTGCAGTTTGCTTCTTCAATTACCTTTACATCTGAGAGGTTATATATGTACTGCAAAAATAACAGTTTCATCATCATTTCAGGTTCTTTTGCAGGTCTGCCGAAGTTTTTACAATAGCTACTCTCAAGCAATTCATTGATAAATTTGAAATCTACTGCTTTATCGATTTGCTTTAATATATGATTTTCAGGTATCTTTTCATACAGCACACTGTGAAAGCTATTCTGCCTTACTTGGTTTTCTCGAAGCATCTCTACCACACCTTTTCTTTGATGCTTCTATTATACCATATTTGTTGCTTTTTTGCTATGCTTTATGACTTTTTCAGTGGTTTCGGACGGTTCTATTGTGTTGACTAACAATCACTAAACTAAAGGTAAAGGGCGGTACACCACCGCCCTTTATTGATGACAAATAATAAGCTGAAAATTACAGGCAGTGCGAGCCAAAACCGCTCGGCAACTCAAACGGTGCAAATCAACCGTCAGAAGACAAGTTTCACATTCAGTGCAGTTGCGGAGGG
>JAZSLZ010000134.1:0-10141 GCA_045535635.1 Clostridia bacterium | reverse complement strand
GCTTCAGGTACACTTGAACTTAAAAAAGCTGTTGCAGAAAAGTTTAAAAACGATAATAATTTAGTTTATGAACCATCACAGATTGTTATAAGTAACGGTGCTAAGCATTCACTTGTTAATGCGTTTTCTGCTATTTTAAACCCGGGTGATGAAGTAATTATTCCTGCACCATTCTGGGTTAGTTATCCGGAAATGGTTAAAATGGCAGACGGTACACCAAAATTTATTTATACAACAGAAGAAGATAATTTTAAGTTCAGCATTAATCAGCTTAAAGAAGCTATTACTGATAAGACAAAGGCTCTTATTTTAAACAGTCCGTCTAACCCAACAGGTATGGTTTACACAAAAGAAGAATTAAAAGCTATTGCGGATGTTTGTGTTGAAAATAACATTTATGTTATTTCTGATGAAATATATGAAAAGCTCATATATGAAGGTGAACATATAAGCATTGGTTCTTTCAACGAAAAGATTTTTGATTTAACTATTACAATTAATGGTATGTCTAAGAGCTATGCAATGACAGGCTGGAGAATTGGATTTGCAGCTGCAAATCCACAAATTGCAAAAATTATGGCAAATATTCAGTCTCACGCTGCATCTAATCCTAATTCAATTGCTCAGAAAGCAGCTCTTGCAGGACTTACAGGACCACAGGATAACTTATTGGAAATGGTTAAGGTCTTCAAAGAAAGACGCGACTATATGGTTGAAAGAATTAATAATATCGAGGGCGTTTCTTGTATTAAACCAAATGGTGCATTCTATGTTATGATGAACATTAAAGCACTTTATGGTAAAGAAATGTTCGGTCAGGTAATTGACAGTGCTGATAAATTTGCAGAACTGTTTCTTGAACATGCAAAAGTTGCAGTAGTTCCTGGAACAGGCTTTGGTGCAGATGGTTATGTAAGATGGTCTTATGCTACAAGCATGGAAAATATTAAAGAAGGTCTTGACAGACTTGAAAAGTTCCTTAACAACTGATAAAGGGGAATAGTTATGAAAAACATCGGATTTATTGGAGCAGGAAATATGGGCGGTGCTCTTATTTCAGGATTGCTTAAAGATAAAACTGAAAATACTGTTTTTGTTTATGATGTAAATGAAAAGCTTTTAAATAAGTTTGCAGACAATGGTGCAGTTCCTGTTAGCTCTGTTGCAGAGCTTACAAAAAAGAGCGATTATATTGTTGTTGCAGTTAAGCCTAATATTTATGATAAAGTATTAAATGAAATTGCAAACACAACTTTTGAGGGTACAGTTGTTACAATTGCACCTGGCATTAGTGTTGATTATGTAAAAGCAAAGCTTCCTAAATGCAGAGTGGTTCGTACTATGCCAAATACTCCGGCAATGGTTTCTATGGGTGTTACATTAATTGTTAATGACAACAATGAAGATATGGACGATATTGTTAAAATCTTCAAAGCAGTAGGTGAGGTTTACTTCATACCTGAAAAGATGATGGATGCAGGTGTTGCTCTTTCGGGAAGCAGTCCTGCTTATGTGTACGCATTTATTAATGCAATTGCTGACGGTGCGGCTCTTCAGGGAATTCCTAAAAAATCTGCAATAGAAATTGCCGCAAATACTGTTATCGGCAGTGCTCTTATGGTTCTTAAAGCAGGTAAACATCCTATGGAGCTTCTTGATAATGTTTGTTCACCAGGAGGAACAACTATTGAGGCTGTAAATGTTCTTAAAGAAAATAATTTTGAAAGCACAGTTATAAAAGCAATGGAAGCTTGTGTTAAAAAAGCCAATAAAATGACAAAATAAAAATAAGCTCGTATGAGCTTATTTTTTTGTGCTTAAAATTCTTTTATATTTAATTTGTTTTATTTCAGGGTTATCTTCTAAAGTTTTATTAAGTACCTCGGTGTAAAGCGTATTTTCTATATTTACAGATGGTGCATAGAGTGGAATGTTCAAAATGCTTTCAGTGATTTTGTTTGAACCTGTATAGAACTTTTCTTTGCTCTGAAAATCCAAAAGTTGCTGATTATATTCTACTGCTTTGAAATTATAATCATTATATGAACTTAAAAAGTTTCTGTAATCAATATAGTCTTTTGATTTGTTGTCTGATTCAATATTTTTAGGTGTTTTACCTGCATAATAACAATATTCTTTGATAAATACATCATATAATTCAACAGAACCATTCAAAACTTTAATAATAATTTTTTCGGCTTTATGCGGATTAAAGCTTTCTCTCTGAAATTCACCGTCAATGCTCTTGATTTCCATAAGAAGCTCACCAAGTTCGTTTTCTATTACAAACTCTGTTTTGTCATTAGCTTTGTATGCAATATTGATAAATCCACAATAAATTGAACCTAATGAAATCTCAATATTATCATTAATTTCTTTTGGGAATTTAATTTTTGAAGCAGGCTTGATGATTTTATATGCTGGATAAGGAACATCTCTTTTAATAAGTATTGGGGTGGAGAAAACCTGCTCAACTGATGTTTGTATCATAGATGAACCTGATATATTATATTTTTCAGCACTGCCCTTTGATTCTAATCTTTCAACATCTAAAAAGCCAATAAAATTGTAGCTTGTTGCGGCAACAACATTTCCATCTGCAAACACTTCTGCCTGAATGAAATTTGGCGAAGAAGCTTCTTCGTAAGTAGCACATTCAATTACTATCTGATTTAAGCCGTAAGATACATATTTGCTTATATCTATAACATCAAATTTAGCAAAGCCTTCAACTGCTTTAGATGGTCCAAAACAAGCAAAATCTCCATTGACTGACACTCTGTATGCGCCATGTCCAGCAATAGTAAGAGTGGCGTTTTCTCCGTCACAATCAAAATTTGCTGCAAAGAATGCTGTTACGTTATTCTCTTTCTGTAAGTTTTTTAAATATATTGGTTTTGCTACGGTAAACATTATATTCTCCTTAATTTTTAATACCTTTATATAATACAACGAAATAGTTGTTTTGTAAAGCAGAACTATTGACTATCTTAACAATATAATATATAATTTTTTATTAGAATAAAGTTGTTATGCTTATGTATAAGGAGGAAGTAAGTTGATTAAAACATTAGCTAAACATATAAAAGAGTATAAATTACCGTCAATACTTGCACCTATATTTGTTATTATGGAAGTAATTATGGAAATTTTAATTCCATTGGTTATGTCCAAAATTATTGACAAAGGTGTTGAAAAAGGGGATATGGCTTATGTTGTGAAAATGGGGGCTGTTATGCTTGTAATGGCGATATTTTCATTAACATTTGGTGCTTTGTCAGGTAAATACGCTGCAAAGGCATCAACAGGCTTTGCGAAAAATTTGAGAAAAGCTATGTTTAAGAACATTCAGGACTTTTCATTTGCTAACATTGATAAATATTCAACTGCAGGTCTTATAACAAGACTTACAACAGATATTACAAATGTTCAGAATGCTTATCAGCAGATTGTAAGAACTTTTGCCCGTTCTCCATTTATGCTTATTTCTGCACTTTGTATGGTTGTTTATATAAACAAAAGATTATCATTGATTTTTCTTGGTGCAGCACTTGTTTTGTTTACTGTTCTTATAATTATTGTAACAAAAGCACATAAAAGATTCACAAAAGTATTTGGTCAGTATGATGAGCTTAATGCAAGTGTGCAGGAAAATATTTCAGGTATAAGAGTTGTTAAATCATTTGTAAGAGAAGAATTTGAAACCGAGAAATTCAAAAAAGAATCTGATAATTTAATGAACAGATTTCTTGATGCGGAAAAACTGATAATTATGAATATGCCTGTAATGCAGTTTATTATGTACACATGTACTTTGCTTCTTTCATGGTTTGGTGCTAATATGGTAACGATTGGTGAGCTTACAACAGGTGAGCTTACATCTATGTTTACATACACATCTAATATTCTTATGAGCCTTATGATGGTTTCTATGATGTTTGTTATGGTAACGATGGCAAAGGCTGCAGGTGACAGAATTGCTGAAGTTCTTAACGAAAAAAGCAGTATAACAAATTGCGAAGAACCTGTTTATGATGTTACAGATGGTTCTGTTGAATTTAAAGATGTTTATTTCAGCTATCTGAATAAAGAAGATAAAATGACACTTAAAAATATTAATCTTAAAATCAATTCAGGAGAAACTGTTGGAATAATAGGTGCTACCGGATGCGGAAAATCTGCTCTTGTGCAGTTAATACCAAGACTTTATGATGTAATGAGCGGTGAAGTGTTTGTAAGCGGTGTAAATGTTAAGAATTTTGATATTGAAACATTAAGAGATAATGTGGCAATGGTTCTTCAGAAAAATGTATTATTTTCAGGCACAATTAAAGATAATTTAAAATGGGGCAACCAAAACGCAACTGAAGAAGAAATGATATATGCTTGTAAACTCGCTTGTGCGGATGAATTTATAGAAAAAATGCCTATGAAGTATGACACTATAATTGAACGCGGCGGTACTAATTTATCAGGCGGACAGAAGCAGCGTTTGTGTATTGCCAGAGCCCTTATTAAAAAGCCAAAAATATTAATACTTGATGATTCAACAAGTGCTGTTGACACTAAAACTGATGTTCTTATCAGAAAGGCTTTTAAAGAATATATTCCTGAAACTACCAAAATAATAATAGCACAAAGAATTTCTTCAATAAGTGATGCAGATAAGATTGTTGTTTTAGATGGCGGAGAAATAAGTGCAGTAGGTACCCACGACGAATTACTGGTAAACAGCAGTATTTATAAAGAAGTTTATGATACCCAGATGAAAGGAGATGAGCAATAATGGCAGGACCGGGCGGACACAGAGGTCCAAGAGGACCAAGAGGTATGGTGCCGGTAAAAGCGGACAAAAATACCTTTAAAATGCTTGGAAGAGTATTTAAATATGTTTTTAAGTCATACAAGCTTCATTGTTTGCTTGTGGCCTTTCTTATTTTTATAAGTTCAGTTACAAGTGTAGTTGCAAATTTATTTCTTAAAGAGCTTATTGATGTTTATATAAAACCTGCAATAGGCAAAGATTTTTCTGCATTGTTACCTCTTCTTAAAGTGCTTTGTATAATGGGACTTATATATTATTCAGGTGCAATCAGTACATGGCTTTATAACAGAATAATGCTTTCGGTTACTCAGGGTACATTAAATAACATCAGAAAAGATTTGTTTACCCAGATGGAAAAGTTGCCTATAAAGTATTTTGACACTCACCAGCACGGCGATATTATGAGTATATATACTAATGATACCGATACAATGAGACAGCTTATAAGCCAGAGTATGCCTCATATTATTTCATCCTTGATTACAATTATCAGCGTGTTTATATCTATGGTATCTATTAGCATATATTTAACAGGTTTTGCTGTTTTGATGGTTATTGTAATGTCAACTGTAATAAAAGTCATCGGTGGGAAAAGTGGAAAGAATTTCATGCAGCAACAGAAAAATCTCGGCAGAATCAATGGCTATATTGAAGAAATGATGGAAGGTCAGAAAATTGTTAAAGTTTTCAACCACGAGAATAAAACAGTTGATGAATTTAATGAGCTGAACGAAAATCTATTTAACAGTGCAAATAATGCCAATAAATTTGCTAATATCTTAATGCCTATTATGGCAAATCTTGGTCATATAAACTATGTTATTACACTTATAGTTGGTTCTCTTCTTGCAATAATTAGTGATGAAAAAATGCTTACTTTAGGTGGACTTGTGGCATTTCTTCAATTAAATAAAAGCTTCACAATGCCAATAACCCAGGTATCAATGCAGTTTAATTCAATTATTATGGCTATGGCTGGTGCAAAACGAGTGTTTGATCTAATGGATGCCCCTAAAGAAGAGGATGACGGTTATGTTACACTTGTAAATGCCAAAACTGAAAACGGCGAAATAATCGAAACAATACAGAGAACAGGGGAGTGGGCATGGAAGCATCCACATAGTGACGGTACGGTTACATATACAAAGCTTAAAGGTGATGTTGTGTTTGAGAATGTATCATTTGGTTATGTAGAAAATAAGACTGTTCTTCACAATATAGAGCTTTATGCTAAACCCGGTCAGAAAGTTGCTTTTGTTGGTGCTACAGGTGCAGGAAAAACTACTATAACAAATTTAATAAACAGATTTTATGATATTAATGAGGGCAAAATAAGGTACGATGGAATTAATATCAAAAAAATTAAAAAACCTGATTTAAGAAGATCTCTTGGAATTGTTCTTCAGGATACAAATCTGTTTTCAGGAACAGTGTATGATAATATAAGACTTGGCAGACTTGATGCAACTGACGACGAGATTATTGCAGCAGCTAAACTTGCCAACGCACATAGTTTTATTGAGTTGTTACCTGATGGCTATAATACAATATTAAAGAATAATGGTTCAAATCTTTCACAAGGTCAGAGACAGTTACTTTCTATTGCAAGAGCTGCGGTTGCAGATCCGCCTGTGTTAATTTTAGACGAAGCAACATCATCTATTGACACAAGAACTGAATTGCTTGTGCAAAGAGGTATGGATTCACTTATGAAAGGCAGAACTGTGTTTGTTATTGCACACAGACTTTCAACTGTTAAAAATTCAGATGTTATTATGGTTCTTGAAAATGGTAACATTATTGAGCGTGGCAGTCATAGCCAATTAATAGAAGAAAAAGGTAAATACTATCAATTATATACAGGTGCTTTTGAGCTTGAATAACTAAAAAGCAGATATGCTTACGCATGTCTGCTTTTTAATCTGTTAACTATTAAAAGTATAAGTCCTACCAAAAATGAAACACCTGCAATAATCTGAGAAACTCTGAAATCACCAATATAGAGGCTGTCCGTTCTTAGACCTTCAATGAAGAAGCGGCCTAACCCATACAGAGTAATATAAATTAGAAATATTTCACCATCATATTTTTTCTTCTTACTGAAAATTAATAGTAGTGAAAACACTAAAAAGTTCCATAAGCTTTCATACAAGAATGTTGGGTGAACATCTATAAACTGACCTTTTTTGTATAATGTCATTCTTAAAAAAGAGGTTGTTTGTTCACCAAAAGCCTCTTTGTTAAAAAAGTTACCCCATCTGCCGATTGCTTGTCCAAGTATAACTGATGGTATGCACAAATCAAAGATTTTTAGTGTGTTAAGTTTTTTTGCTTTACAGTATATCAAGCAAGAAATAATTGCTCCGATTACCGCACCGTATATTGCTATTCCGCCGTCTCTTAATGCAAATATTTTGGCAGGGTTTTCAACATAGTAATCAAGAGAAAATATAACATAATAAAGACGGGCAAATACTATTGAAACAGGTGCACATATTAAAACTATATTTGTTATATGTTCAGGATCAATTGATGCTTTTTTTGCATTAAGGTAGGCAAGGATATATCCAACAATCAGAGCCGTGCCTATTATTATTCCATACCAGTAAACATCAAGCTTTCCAATAGTAAATGCAATGTTTGAAACGTTTAACTCTATTCCCAGTGATGGGAAGGCGATGTAGTTATTCATTTGAATTCTCCTTTGGCAGGATAACTGAAAGAACTGAAAGCTCTTCTGTAAGAGTTTTTAAGTGTTCGTTAATATCTGTTATTGTTATTGATTCTAAAACAGAGTTGAAATCAAAATTGTCAAAGTTGTTAAACATAGCTTCCAAATTTGCACTTGCAACATTTTCAGGACTGTTGAACGAACGGATGTGACTGCTTTTAGCTATAATTTTCTGTCTGTTGAAATCTTCGATGTTTATATTATCTGTCATTTTGTTTATTTCTTCTAATATTGCAGTTTTGACCGCCTCAGGGTTGTTAGATTCACCTGATATAATACTGTGGGAAAATTCATTTTCGCATACATACTCAAGCTCAAAGCTATCGTTAATAAGTCCTGAATTATAGTGTGTGTTATAAAATGCACTGCTTTTACCAAAAAGTAAGTCAAGAGTAATTCTGCCAATTAATATCTTCCTTATCATATCTTTGCCACAAAGTCCTGTATCGTTATCTTTGAAGCCAAGATTAAAGATTGGAATATTTACATCAAGCTCCTGAGAAATAAAGCTTTTGTAAACTTCTTTTGGTTCGCTGTCATAAACAGGCGTTGCACATGCAGGTGGTTTAATTCTGTCTAACTTGTCTTTGATGTAGTCATAAGTTTCATCAGGATTTAAGTCACCGCATATTGAAATGCACATAGTGTTGGCATTGTAAAATTTATTGTAACAATCATACAAAAGCTCAGGTGTTATATGGCTGATGCTTTCTACTGTACCTGCAATATCTATTCTTACAGGCGATTTACTATACATCGCCTGAAGCATATTGAAAAATACTCTCCAGCCAGGATTGTCCAGATACATATTAATTTCCTGACCGATTATGCCTTGTTCTTTTTTAACATTTTCTTTTGTGAAATATGGTGTTTGCATCAATTCTAAAAGAATATCTGCATTTTCATAGAATTTATCGGTACAACTGAAATAATAAACAGTGTGGTTGAAAGAAGTGTAGGCATTAGCATTTCCGCCTGTTTGTGCATATTTTGTAAATGCATCGCCTTCTTCTGATTCAAAAAGCTTATGCTCAAGGAAATGAGCAATACCGTCAGGAACAGAGATTTCTGCATTGTTTTCATTTGTATATTTGTTTACAATAGAACCGAAAGATGTACCAAACATCATACATATTTTACTGAAGCCTTTTTTAGGACTTATTATAATTTTAAGTCCGCTTTCGTGAGTATAGATGTAATTTTTCTCATTAAGTTCTTTGTTTTCTTTAATAATTAAGTTCATTTACTCACGACCTTTCAATAAATATGTTGTACAGTGCTTAAGGGTGTTTGCAGCTTCAATTATTTCTTCTTTTGTTACTGACTGAATGTTAGAAATAACATCATCAATTTCGTATATTTTGTCCATTATTGGTGCTGAGGAGTAATAATTAAGTAATGAAGATAAACTGTCTTTTGCACTGTTATAGGTGTTTACAATTGCAAGTTTACTGAATTCAATGTCTTTATCAGTAAAATTACCATTCTTTATTTCTGCAAGTTGTTTTTGTATTTCATCTCTTGCAAGTTCAAAGTTCTTAGTTTCAATACCGCTATCCACAAGAATATAACCTTTTAGTGAATTGTATCTACTTGCAGCATAGTAGGCAAGTGAAAGCTTTTCTCTTACATTTAAGAATAATTTTGAGTGAACTGAACCGCCGAATAAATTATCAAGCATCATCATAGCAAAGTATAATCTACTGTTTTTTATAACATTTGTTTTATATCCCATTGCCAATTTACTTTGAGTAACATCAGACTGTTCAATTATTTCTTTTGGGTCTTCAATCGAATTTTCTATATCAATCGTATTTATGTTTTTGCTTTGCTGAGAACTACCAAAAAGAGCAGATATAAGATTTTGTGTTTCGATTTCATTTACTGAACCTGCTACAACAATACTGAAAAGACTTTTTTTGAAATGCTTTTCGTAATAATCATAAAGATTACATTCATCAATTTCAGAAAGGGTTTCAGTATCACCGTAGGCATATACACTATAAGGTGAATTTTTATACATTTCTTCAATCAATCTTTTTCTTGTGTATTCTCGCTTATCATTTTTTATGCCGTCAATAAATAGCTTAAGATTTTCTTTTTCTCTGTCAACATATAATTTTTCGAAACAGTTATTGTTAATATAAGGCATATAGAGAATGTCGTGAATAAGCTTAACAAGTTTTGCAAACGGCTTATCATTACCTGCGTAGAAATCACTAACAGTAACACCTGTGATAGATATTAATTGATTATCACCGCATTTGCTTATGTTACAAGCTATTTTTGAACCGTATAATTCGTCAAGATATTTATTTAGCTTCATTGTGTCGCTTATATCTTTGTAACCTCTTTTTAAAACATAGGGAACGAGTGAATTATATGTTGCTGATGTTTTTTCAAGTTTAGTCAAAAAATTTACAGAGATTGATGATGTTTTGAATTTGTCATCATTAATTATCTGAAGTGAAACACCGTTAGGTAATTTTGATATTTTACTCATATTTATTCCTTTCGTTATTGAAAAATTTAAAATTTATGATAAAATCTTATTGAGGTGATATGTATGTCTGATGTTGGAGAGA
>JAZSLZ010000074.1:0-5532 GCA_045535635.1 Clostridia bacterium | reverse complement strand
TAAACTGCCGATTTTCAGCATTATTTACCTACTGATTCAAGATATGTGTTAATTCTTTCAACAAGAGCGTCTGCATCTACACCGTGAACCATAGCAGCTTCACCGATTGATTCGCCACTTGCTGATGGGCAACCAAGACAGTGCATACCAATTGCAAGGAAAAATGCAGCTGTTCCTTCGTCCATTTTTAAAACATCCATAATAATAGTATCTTTTGTTACTTTCATTGTTGTAATCTCCTTTACTGTTTTTTAGTATTTTATCCTTAATAAGGAAATTTATTAAAGTCTTTCAACACCAAGTGTAAGCTTTTTACCGTTGATGTTCCATTCTTTTGAATATCCGCCCATGCCAACTTCTAATTCATCAGCAAGTGTTTCAGCTTTGATTTCTTCAGCGTTATTTTTAACAATATCTGCAATTTCTGAAGTTTCATCAAAGTAAATCTTAATGTGATTCTGAACTTCAAAGTCCGCTTCTTTACGCATTGTCTGGATTTTGCTTATGATTTCTCTTACAAAACCTTCTTCAATAAGCTCATCTGTAAGATTTGTGTCAAGAACAACAGTTGCATCTTTTTCATCCTGAGCTACCATTCCTTCTTTCTGAACTGTTTCAATAAGAAGGTCTGTTTCTTCAAGAACAACTTCACATCCGTCAATATCAAACTTAAATGTGCCTGTTTCTTTGATTTCTTTCATTGCAGCTGATGTATCACAAGAAGCAAGGTATCCGCTGATTTTACCTAAAATCTTACCGTATTTAGGACCAAGTGTTCTGAGCTGTGGTTTGAATTTATAACCGATAAATGCAGAAACATCTTCAGCAAATTCAAGTGTTTTAACATTAAGCTCTTCAAGAACAATGCTTTCATATCCTTCTTCAAGCTTTGTTGAAGCTTTATAGTATACAGTTGAAAGTGGCTGTCTGTTTTTAACATTCGCCGCATTTCTTGCAGCTCTGCCGGCAACAACAACATTTAATACTGTATTCATATTTTCTTCAAGCTTTTTGTCGATGTATTGTTCATTTACCACAGGGAAATCACAGAAATGAATACTTTCAGGTGCGCTTATATCATTTGTTCTTACTAAGTTCTGATAGATTTCTTCAGTCATAAATGGAACAAATGGTGCAGAAAGCTTTGAAAGTTCAAAGAGAACTGTGTAAAGTGTCATATATGCATTTATCTTATCCTGTGGCATATCCTTCTGCCAGAATCTTTCACGGCATCTTCTTACATACCAGTTTGAAAGCTCATCTGTGAAGTTTTGAATATTTCTTGAAGCTTCAGTAATTTTGTAGTTTTCAAGGTCGCTGTCAACACTCTTAATAAGAGAGTTAAGCTTTGATAAAATCCATTTATCCATAACAGGAAGCTTGTCGTATTCAAGCTTATACTGTGTTGGGTCAAATTTATCAATATCTGCATAAAGAATGTAGAATGCATAAGTATTCCAAAGTGTACCCATAAACTTACGCTGACATTCATTAACTGCATCTGCATGGAATCTGTTTGGAATCCAAGGTGCACTTGTTGAGTAGAAATACCATCTAACTGCATCAGCACCCTGATTATTAAGAACATCCCAAGGGTCAACAACATTTCCTTTATGCTTACTCATCTTCTGACCATCTTTATCCTGAACGTGACCAAGAACGATTACGTTTTTGTATGGAGATTTGTCGAAGATAAGTGTTGAGATTGCCATTAATGTGTAGAACCAACCTCTTGTCTGGTCGATAGCTTCACTGATAAAGTCTGCAGGGAAGTTTTCATCAAAAATTTCTTTATTTTCAAATGGATAGTGCCACTGTGCGAAAGGCATTGAGCCTGAGTCAAACCAACAGTCAATAACTTCAGGAACTCTCTTCATCTGACCGCCACATTCAGGACATTTGATAAATACATTGTCGATGTATGGTCTGTGAAGCTCAATGTTTTCAGGGCAGTTATCGCTCATGCTCTTTAATTCTTCAATACTTCCGATTGTGTGTCTCTTTCCACATTCACATTCCCAGATAGGAAGTGGTGTACCCCAGTATCTTTCTCTTGAAAGACCCCAGTCAATAACATTTTCAAGGAAGTTACCGAATCTGCCGTCTTTAATGTTATCTGGCATCCAGTTAACAGTTGCATTATTTTTAAGTAACTGTTCTCTCACCTTTGTCATACTGATGAACCAAGATTCTCTTGCATAGTAGATAAGAGGAGTATCACATCTCCAGCAGAATGGGTATGAGTGAGTAAACTTCTGTGCTCTGAATAAGAGTCCTCTTTCTTCAAGGTCAGCTATTACAACAGGATCTGCATCCTTAACAAACAAGCCTTCAAGCTTACCTGTTCCTTCAACGCATTTACCTTCTGTGTTAACAAGTTTAACGAATGGAAGGTCATTATCTCTGCCAACTCTTGCGTCATCTTCACCGAATGAAGGTGCACAATGTACGATACCTGTACCATCTGTTGTTGTAACATAGCTGTCAGCAACAATATAGTAGCACTCCTGCTTTGGCTGTGCAAAGTTAAAGAGTGGTTCGTATTTAATGCCTTTAAGGTCGCATCCATTGAATTCTTCAACGATTTCAATCTCTTCGCCGAAAACAGTTGCAACAAGGTCTTTTGCAAGAATGTAGAATTTATCATCTGCCTTAACCTTAACATAAGTAACATCAGGGTTAACTACGAGAGCAACGTTTGATGGAAGTGTCCAAGGTGTAGTTGTCCAGGCGAGGAAGTATTCGTTTTCTTTATCTGCAACTTTAAAGTTTACGAATACTGATGTTTCTTCAACATCTTTATAGCCCTGTGCAACCTCGTGGCTTGAAAGTGCAGTTCCGCATCTTGGGCAGTATGGAACAATTTTATGACCTTTGTATAAAAGACCTTTGTCCCAAATCTGCTTAAGTGCCCACCAAACTGATTCGATGTAATCGTTATGATATGTTACATAAGGATTTTCCATATCAGCCCAGAAACCAACACGGTCACTCATTTCTTTCCATAAGCCTTCGTATTTCCAGACGCTCTTTTTACATTCTTCTACGAAAGGTTCAACACCGTATTTTTCAATCTGTGGTTTACCGTCAATACCTAAAAGCTTTTCAACTTCAAGTTCAACAGGAAGACCGTGAGTATCCCAACCGGCTTTTCTTAAAACCTTATAACCTTTCATAGTTTTGTATCTTGGAACAATATCCTTCATAACTCTTGTAAGGATATGACCAATGTGTGGTTTACCGTTTGCAGTCGGCGGACCGTCAAAGAAAGTAAACACAGGACCGTCTTGTCTTGTGCTTCTTTCAAACACTTTATTTTCATTCCAGAATTTGATAGTTTCAAGTTCTCTTTCTTTGAAATTCAAATCCGTAGAAACCTTCTTATACATTTCAAGTTCCTCCATTAAATCATATTTAATTTATTTTACACTTTTTTTATTAATTTGTAAAGTACTTTCAAAGAAAAAAACGGCAAATTTTTGCCGTCTTTAATTTGTTTGTGTTTTATTCTTTTTAAATAATATTACTATATGTATTATTAATATAATCAAACTTTCAAATATAATTAACTGATTAGGAAGAAACGGCTTAAAATACCATTCCCATTTTTCAGTTTTAAATATCCACGCAAAAACGCAGGAAGATATAAAACTAAGTATGTTACCATATATAGCTAATGCTTTGTTATCTGTTTTTTTACACAGATAACATAAAAAACTAAAGCATAAAATCATAACAAAATAAAAATTAGGAGTACCTGTTATAGCATCTTCGTTCATAGCCAGAAACACATAGGGTACACAGTACCCCAATGTCAATAATGTTCTTTGTAATATTTTCATTGGTTTCCTCCGTATCATCTGTTATTGGCAATATAAATTGCAACCGGAACTACAATTGCAACTATTACGCAAAGCCACAAGCCTGTAAACATCATAAATTATCCTCCGTTTTTCTATACAATATCACATTTATTATTTTCTGTCAAATAAGAAGAGCAGAAAACAAAGCTGATAAAATTTCTTTAAATGTTTTGCTTTTTATTTCGTTTACTGATTTACCTGCAACATAGTTTACAGTATCAACTAAAGTGTTATTTACATAAATTTCTGCATTACCTTTTGTTTCGCCTGTATGAACAGGAGCACTTATATTTAACGGCACATTGTATTTTACGCTGATATTATCACCGTCTTTCTTTGGCAATACCACATCCCTTTCAGGTATGAGTGTTACTTCTATTTCTTCGCCTCTGCTTACCTCTGCAGTTTTGTTTTCAAGCGTGATTTTTTCTCCTTTATAAAGCGAAAAACCCATATCAAGCATTTTTGTATGGTCATCCCAGTCATTTGGTGCATTAAGTGTTACGCAAATAAGCTTAACACCATTTCTTTCTGCCGATGAAACAAGACATCTACCGTCTTTTTTTGTAAACCCTGTTTTTATGCCGTTTGTTCCCTCATAAAGTCGTAATAATTTATTATGATTTTTCAGTGTTCTTCCCCATTGATGCCCTTCCCAGGGGATAACTTTTTCTTTTGTTGAAACTATTTCCCTGAACTTGTCATTTTTCATAGAATAGGCAGATATTAATGCCATATCATATGCCGTTGTATAATGTCCTTCTTCATCAAGTCCGTTTGGGTTTTTAAGATATGTATTTTCAGCACCTGCTTTTTTAACGGTTTCGTTCATAAGCTTTATAAATTCGTCATACCCTTTATGCTCTGCAATTGCAATTGCCGCATCGTTTCCTGAAGAAAGCATAAGACCAAAAAGCAGGTTTTCAAGTGTTTGCTTCTCCCCCTCTTCAAGCCATATTGATGAGCCTTCCACAACTGCCGCTTTTTTGCTTGTGGTTACAACATCATTTACATTCATATTTTCTATGGCTGTTATTGCCGTTATTATTTTGGTGGTACTTGCCATAGGCAATTCTGCTTTAGAATTTTTTTGAAAAATTACAGTTCTTGTAATCGGCTCATAAAGAATGGCAGACCTTGCTGAAATATCAAGAGCTTTTGCTTTTACACCCAAATTTAACACAATTAAAATAATACAAATAATTCTTTTAAACAAAAAAATCACCGCCCATAAATTTTATGAGCGGTAACTTAATTTAATTCTCTTTGATTTTTTCAAGCACAGGAAGAAGAAGTCCTCCAACTGAATTTCCAAGAGTAACAATAATTATGTATATAAAAGCATCAAGGCTCCACTTATGCATTGATATATAGAACATATCTGCAATACAGTGGTTAAATCCACTTAAAATAAATACTGCAACAGGAATTACAATGCCAAAGAGGCCAAAAATGTTTGCTCCTTGCTTTTTGTATGTATCAACTGCAAGAAACATAAGTATTCCGCAGAAAACGCCTTTAATGAACATAACTACATAAGGGCTTGTTATTTTGGCTGTTACAAGACCTTCTGTTGAAAGATGCGGACAAGAATATTTTATTGCCATAGCAACCAAA
Source organism: Clostridia bacterium (assembly GCA_045535635.1). GTDB lineage: Bacteria > Bacillota > Clostridia > RGIG6154 > RGIG6154 > RGIG8700. The sequence continues at coordinate 52 of JAZSLZ010000074.1, read as the reverse complement.
AATGTTCCAATAAAATTTCCAAGTCGGAGGCCAAGCGGTCTTAGGAAGACAA
>JAZSLZ010000029.1:0-16119 GCA_045535635.1 Clostridia bacterium | reverse complement strand
AAAGAAAATGATAAATATTTTCTTGATTTACCCCTTATAAACAAGCACATTCTTGAAACCGATGGTCTTACAAATATTATAATTTCAGACCTTTGCACCTGTTGCAATAAAGATTATTTATACTCACACAGAGGCCTCGGTCCTGAAAGAGGTATTATGGCAACAATTACGGAACTGTCCGAAGGACATTCCGTATCGATATAAATTCCGTTGGAATTTTCTATATGTACTTCGTACTCCATATGTGAAAACACTCGATATGTAGCTTCGCAACTAGTATCAGGAATTTGTATCATATCGAAATTTCTGTAGAAATTATATCGAATTTATGACAATAAATATATCGAGTTGGCGTAAGCCAACATATCGACTAAATAAAAAGGCTCTCATAAGAATTATGATGTTAAAAACGATAAAAGGCTGAACGATTTATTTCGTTCAGCCTTTTAAATTACTCTCTTAATGAAAGAATTTTTTATTATTTTGTTGCAAGGAATGAGTCAACCTGTCCCTGAATTTCAGCAATAACTTCGTCAATTCCTGACTGCTTATATTTTGTAGTCATTTCTTTAAGTAATGCTTCTGTATCAACAGCACCTGAACCGATTGGATCGCCGTATTCTTTAGCAATAGCTTTAATCTGACCAAGCTTTGTGTCAATTGATGTTGAATCAAGAGCAAATCCCATAAGAGGTGATACTACTGTAAGTTCGCCTTCGTTCATGTGTTCGTAGATAACTTCTTTGAAGTTTTCAGGCTGGTTAGATGTTATGTAAGCGTTTTTAGCGTTACCAACAATCCATTTTGCAAGACCGTATGCTGATGAAGAGTTACCTTCTTCAGGATAATCCTTTGGAGTAATTACCTTATCGCCGTTTTCCAGTTCTTTATCTACTGTGTAGTGAACACCTTCAATACCGTAAACCATTAAGTTGTAAAGGTCAGTACCTTTCTTTGATGACATAAGGTTTATAAGCATAGCTGCAACGTCTGGACATTCTGAATTTACAGGAATTGCCAAACCGCCTGCTGCAGGTTTATAACCAATAAAGAAGTGGTCATTTGTAGGAATCTGTAGTACTGGAATATCATGTGCCTTGTCGCCGTCAAATGCTTCAATTTTACCTGTCCAGTTCTGTGATGTCCAGACAACGTTACCGTCTTTAATGCCGTTATAATCTGCCGATTTAGTTGAAAGAGCATCCTTTCTTACATAACCTTTGTCAAAGAAATATTTTCTGATTCTCCAGAGTTCAACCTGCTGATCGTCAAGGTGAGCATGGTTAATTTTGATTTCAGGAGACTGATAGTAGTATCTGAAAGAATCGATAACTGCTTCAACACCTCTTGACTGCCACGCAGCAGTATAACCTTTACCGATTTACCTGCTTCTGCAACTTTTGTAAGATAGTCTTCCATAAGAGCAATAGACTCTTCTGATGGAACATAGCCGTTTTCTTTATCTTTTATAGATGCTTTAGATATTGCATCAATATCCATATACTGTGCAAGATCTGCAGGGATTGTCATATAATATGGAGCTGCTGTCATTTTCTGATAGTTAGGAAGAATAGCCTGAGCACCTTCAACCTTACCCATATCTACAACCCACTGTGGAAGCTCTTCAAGAGCTTCTTTTGCATACTTTTCAAGATATGGTGTCATATCCATAATAGTGCCGTTTCTGTATTCATCTGCATACTTAAGCTGATATGTCTGGATTAAGTCCATTTTCTCGCCTGAAGTCTGCATAAGCATAATCTTCTGAGCATAGTCAGCCATAGGAATAACTTCAACGTCTACAGTAACATTTTCAAAGCCCTCGATTTTTTTGAGTTCTTCATTAAATTTTTCCCAAACCATTTCTGCATCAGCCTGAATACCGGGGCCCGGCATAATCCATTTTAATGTAATAGGTTTAGAAAGGTCTGTTTTTATCAGGTTTGCATCATTTTCGCCACAAGCTGCAAATGAAAGCATCATAACAACTGATAAAACAAGTGCTAAAATTTTCTTCATCATTTTTTCGTCCTTTCTTTTTTTGATGATATGCTAATTATATCATAAACAACTAAAAATGCAAGTATTTTATTAAAATTTTTTACTTAATTTTGTAATAAAGCATACAATAACAGAAGCCCTCAAAGTTTTTATCAGCTATCTGTTCTTTAAATTCTTTACATATACACTTCGTTTCTTCTGTTTTTTCCAGACGGCAGGGACAATATCCGCCTGTTCTTTCAAGACCCTCTTTAACAGTTTTCACCATTTCCGCATCTGGATTATATATTACCTTCATTTTTGTTCCCCCGTAACAATTCTGTTATTGTTGTTATAATCTTTAATTACTTCAATGTTTTTATATTGGTTTTCTTCAAGGATTTTAAAAACTGTATCTCCCTGATTGTAGCCAATCTCGAAAGCAATTCTTCCGTTTGTTTTAAGATGCTTTTTAAAATCCTTTGCTATTTTTCTATAGAACACAAGACCGTCTTTCCCACCGTCAAGTGCAAGGCGTGGTTCAAAATCCTTTACTGTTTTTTCAAGAGTTTCAACAACCTCTTTTTCTATGTATGGAGGATTTGAAACTATTAAATCATATTTTTCATACTCAAAAGAAGGTTTTAAAACATCGTCCTTTATGATTTTTACTTCTGCATTGTTTAATTGGGCATTTTCTTTTGCAATGCTTATTGCTCCTTCTGAAATATCCACCATTGTAACAGAAGAATTTTCTATATATTTCTTTAATGAAATGCCAATACACCCTGAGCCTGTGCAAAGGTCTAAAACTTTCGCACCTTTTTTTGTTCTTTCAAGTAAAAGTTCAATAAGGTTTTCAGTATCCTGACGAGGAATAAGTACATTTTTGTTCACTTTAAAGGGAAGCCCCATAAATTCCGTTTCACCTGTTATGTATGCACAAGGTTCTCCCTTTATTCTTCTTTCAAGAGCTTTTTGAAGAACTTCAAAATCAACCTCTTTGTCTGAAAGAAGTTCTGCTCTTTTTACTTTGTAAATTCCCTCTATAAGGAAAAAGGCATCGGACTTAAAATCCTCAATGCCGTTTTCTTTTAATATTTCCTGTGCTTTTTTATATGCATCTCTTAATTTTACCATTTGTCATCTTCTTTACTTTCAGGAATAACCGCCTTGATTGCTTCAAGAGCAACCTCAAGCTGACTGTCGTCAGGCTCGTTTGTTGTAAGCTTCTGGAGGCAAAGTCCAGGAAAGCTTAAAATTCTTGTGAGAAAATTATCATATCTTCCCGCAAGTTTTATAACTTCATAAGAAATTCCTGCAATAACAGGCATAAGTGCAAGTCTTGTTACTGTTCTTATCCATATATTCTGCCACCCCATAAATGAGAAGCAAATAATACTTATTACCATTACAATAAGAAGAAAGCTTGTTCCGCATCTTGGATGAAGTCTAATGTTTTTTCTTGCATTCTCAACAGTAAGCTCTTCACCTGCTTCGTAACAGGCAATAGATTTATGCTCTGCACCGTGATACTGGAAAACTCTCTTAATATCAGGCAAAAGGGAAGAAAGGTAAAGATATGTGAGAAAAATTACAATTCTTACCACACCTTCTGAAAGATTTTTTATTACAACTGACTCTGTAACAAAATCAAGAAGGCTCACAATCCATGTAGGAAGTAAAATAAACAAACCTACAGACATAAACATAGAAAGAATAACAGAGAAATATACCACTGCATCTTTAAGCTTATCACCAAAAACCTTTTCAAGCCACTTATCAAACTTAGATGGCTCACCCTCTTCCTCAAGATCTACAAACTCTGCACTGTACATAAGAGCCTTAACGCCTGTAACCATTGAGCCGAAGAAATTTATACATCCCCTTACAACAGGAATTTTAAGCCATATACTTTTCTTTTTAATTTTAACATCTTCTACCTTGGTAACAATTTCGCCGTCAGGTTTTCTGACACTTATAGCCATTTTTTCAGGGCCACGCATCATAACACCTTCCATAACCGCCTGACCACCGATAGAAGTTTTATGCTGAACATTTTTTTCTTTCATTTTAATCTCCTTTTACGGCATTCTTGCCATCATTTTAATTCTATCACAACAACTAAAGTTATGCAAGTGAAAAGTTTATGAAAATTAGGAGTTAGAAGTTAGAAGTTAGAAGTTAGGAGTTAGGAGTTAGGAATTAGGAATTTGTGTGTTAAATAATAATACCCTTTTCCCATCTGAGGGAGAAAATTTTCATACAGGTTGTGCTGATGCGTAGCGAAGTGTACTTTATGTACATAAGCGGAGCAACCAGTGCAAGATGTATAAAATTTACCCCTCAAAAAGAGCAAAAAAAACCTGCTCCAAATTGGCAGGCAAAAAAAGATAGGGATGAATATATAAAAAAGATATTAGCGTGTAACCATTTCCTGATTACAGATAGAATTATAAGGTTACATTATTAACAGAATATAAACAAATTGTAAACTTTTCGCTTTTTTAGGGTTATTTTTTGATTTTTTCGTCTTTTTTTGATTATTTTTTGATGTTTCAGGTGTGATTTTTTATCCAAGAAGTAAAAATTTGAGGTCATTAACTGTTTCAACCAGAAAATCTGCTTCTTTTAGCTCTTCTTTTTTGCCATATCCGTACTCTACAGCTATAACATCTATGCCAACATTTCTTGCTCCTTCGATGTCAAAAATTGTATCCCCTACCATTATGGCTTCTTTTAAGTTTTCTACCCCTGCTTTTTCAAGCACTTGCTTTATTATGGCTGTTTTACATTCTTTTCCGTGAAGCTCACTTCCAAGAACATAATCAAAATACTGATAAAGTTCAAACCTTTCGAGAACAGTTTCTGCGTGAACGTGTGGCTTTGAGGTGGCAACAAGCAGAATAAATCCGGCTTCTTTAAGGTCTTTTAAAAGTTCTTTAATTCCCTCGTATGGATAATTTTCAAATATACCGATTGGTGCATATCTTTCCCTGAAGCAATCTACCGCCTTAGCCGCTTCCTCTTCGGTAAAATTATATGTGAGCATAAAATTTTCTTTAAGGGGCGGACCAACGAAGTGCTTCACATTTTCAGGCTTTTCGTATATACCGAATTTTTCGAGCGCATAAACAACAGATTTTGTTATTCCCTCGCCTGAATCGGTAAGAGTGCCGTCTAAATCGAAAAGTATATATTTTTTATTCATAGAGAAAAGCCTCCGTCAACGGTTAATATCTGTCCTGTAACAAAATCTGCCTCTGCTAAAAAGAGTACCGCTTTTGCCACATCCTGGCAGGTTCCCAGTCTTTTAAGAGGAGTTTCTTCTTCAAGCTCTTTTAAATCCTCTTCTGTGAAGCAGTTTAACATATCTGTTTTAATCACGCCGGGTGCAACTGCATTTACTCTTATGTTTGATGGTGCAAGTTCCTTTGCAAGTGCTTTTGTCATAGTATTTATACCGCCTTTTGTCCCACTGTACATAACCTCACAGGAAGCGCCGACATTACCCCATACAGACGAAATGTTTATAATCGCTCCTCCACCATTTTTAATCATTGTATCTGCCACATATTTTGCCATTAAATACGGAGCTTTTAAATTAACATCTGTTAAATATGAAATTTCTTCTTCTGAAATATCCTGAATAACTCCGCAAAGCGAAACACCTGCACAGTTAACAACAAGGTCAATTTTGCCGTATTTTCCAAGTGTGTAGCTTACAAGCTCTTTTATTTCCTCAGACTTTGAAAGGTCACATTTAACAAGACCCTCTGTTTTTGTTTTATTGTATGTGCCGACTACTGTGTAGCCATTATTTTCAAGAGTGTTTTTTATTTCTTTTCCGATGCCTTTGGAAGCACCGGTTACTATTGCTATTTTCATTTCTTCACTTCCTTACACAAATTATATCAAAACACTGTTGTTTATGCAAGAAAAACATTGACACATCTTCTTTTTAAGTGGTATACTTAATAAAAAAAATATAAAGGAGATTATTCATAATGAAAATTATTTTTGGCGCAGATATGTCTTTTAACTATTTAGAAGGCTTCCCAGGGAAAGAGAAAGCACAACAGTCTTTAAAAGGCGCAGCAGAAGTATTCAAATCTGCAGACTTTAAGATGGTTAACCTTGAGAATGTTTTCGGCGAAAGAGAAAACGGAAATCCTATTGTAAAATCAGGTCCTAATCTTATTTCAGATGATAAATTTATAGAGTACATACACACACTTAACCCTGATGTTGTTGGTATTGCAAATAACCACACAAAGGATTTTGATGAATCAATTATGTTCCACACAATTGATATGTTAAAGGCATCAAATTATCAGGTAATCGGTGCAGGTAAAAATCTTGACGAAGCTTATGCACCTGCATATCTTGAAAAAGACGGTATTAAGGTTGCAATTATTGCTGTTTGCGAAAACGAATTCGGCGCTGCTAAAATAAACGAATCAGGTACGGCAGGTTACAAGCTTGGTTATGTTACAAGAGAAATCTTAAAGGCTCTTAAAGAAGGTAAAAAGCCTGTTATTTATTTCCACGGCGGAAACGAACAGAACCCAATTCCATCACCTATGAAGGTTGAGCTTTACAGACACTTCATTGACATTGGTGCAGAAGCTGTTATTGCAATGCACACACATTGTCCTCAGGGTTATGAAATGTATAACGGTAAACCTATAGTTTACAGTATGGGTAATTTCTTCTTCCCTGCAAACAGAAGCCACATCAAAGCATGGAACTATGGTTATCTTTCAATGGTTGATTTCACAGAAAATGGTGCAGAGCTTGAAATCTTCCCATACAAATTCGACTTTGAAGGCCACTATATGTTAGATGGTGAAGAAAAAGAAGAATTCCTTAAATATATGGATATTCTTAATAATGCTTTTAAAGATGAAGAAGAACATCAGAAATGGTTTGATGCATGGTGCACAACACAGCTTCATTACGCAAACGCCCTCACTTCTTATAACGCAGATATTTTAACAAGCAACGTACAGTCTGAAAATGTAAGAGCTAAAAACGTGTTTAACTGTGAAGCTCACAACGAGGTTGTAAGAAACATTCTTAATATGGCTTACGAATGCAGATTTGAAGAAGCAAAAGAAAGAGTTCCCCTTATAAAAAAATTACAGGAAATCGAATTAATATAAAAAAAGTTGCCTAAAAGTGCGATATTTCGCACTTTTAGGTCTTTTTTTATTGACTAATATTTACAATTGTGCTATTATAAAGTAGATTTACAACGGTGGATTACACCAATTTTTACAGCTAAGGAGAAACCAGTATGAAGAAAAATGAATTGGTAGGACTTGTAAGTGAAAAATGCGGTATCACTAAAAAAGACTGCATGTTGGTATTGGAAAGTACACTTGACACTATTACTGAAGCGCTGACAAACGGCGAAGATGTTATGCTTTTCGGCTTTGGTAAGTTTGAAGTCAGAGAATATAAAGAAAGAAACTGCTTCAATCCCGCAACAAATAAGGTTGAAATTGTAAAAGGAAGCAAACAGCCTTGCTTTAAGCCGGGAATTGTTTTGAGAGAAAAAGTTTCAGGAAAATAAGGAGAAAAAAATGAGCAGTATATCAGAAATTTTTGCATCCAAGGTTTTTAATGACAAAGTTATGAGGGAAAGACTCCCTAAGGAAACCTACAAAGCTTTGCAGAAAACAATTAAAGACGGTAAACGCCTTGATATCAATATCGCCCATGTTGTTGCAAACTCTATGAAGGACTGGGCTATTGAAAACGGCGCAACCCATTTTACCCATTGGTTCCAGCCAATGACAGGTATTACTGCCGAAAAACATGATAGCTTCATCACTCCGGACAGTGATGGAAATGTTATTATGGAGTTTTCAGGAAAAGAGCTTGTTAAAGGTGAATCAGATGCGTCAAGCTTCCCTTCAGGAGGTCTTCGTGAAACCTACGAAGCAAGAGGATATACTACCTGGGATCCAACTTCCTATGCCTTTATCAAGGGAAAAACTCTTTGCATCCCAACTGCCTTTTGTTCTTATGGCGGTGAAGCACTTGATAAGAAAACTCCGCTTCTTCGTTCAATGGAAGCAATCAATAAGCAGACTATGAGAGTTTTAACTCTTCTTGGTAACACATCTGTTACTTCTGTTAAAACAACAGTTGGTCCTGAACAGGAATATTTCTTAATTGAAAAAGATATGTACGACAAGCGTCCTGACCTTATCTTTGCAGGAAGAACACTTTTCGGTGCAAAGCCTCCAAAGAGACAGGAGCTTGACGACCATTACTATGGCACAATCAAATCAAGAATTGCAGAATTTATGACAGAGCTTGACAATGAACTCTGGAAGCTTGGAATTCTTGCAAAAACAGAGCATAACGAGGTTGCTCCTGCTCAGCACGAACTTGCGCCAATCTTCACAACAACAAACATTGCAACAGACCATAATCAGCTTACTATGGAGCTTATGCAGAGAGTTGCAAAGAAACACAACCTTGTTTGCCTTCTCCACGAAAAACCATTCGACGGCGTTAACGGTTCAGGTAAGCACAACAACTGGTCTATTTCAACAAACAACGGCAAAAACCTTTTAGATCCGGGCGAAACACCTTATGACAATGCACAGTTCTTATTATTCCTTTGTGCAGTTATCAAAGCAGTTGACGATTATCAGGATTTACTTCGTATTTCTGTTGCATCAGCAGGAAACGACCATCGTCTCGGTGCAAGTGAAGCACCACCAGCAGTTGTTTCTATGTTCCTTGGTGACGAGCTTATGGAAATTTTAGAATCAATTGAAAATGATTCTGCCTACGATGCTAAAGAAAAGGTTACAATGAAAATCGGAGTTCACACACTCCCAAGATTTCCAAAAGATACAACCGACAGAAACAGAACTTCACCTTTTGCCTTTACAGGTAATAAGTTTGAGTTCAGAATGCTCGGTTCATCTGCTTCAATTTCAGATGCAAATGTTGTTTTAAACACAGCAGTTGCAGAAGTATTAAAGCAGTTTGCAGATTACATTGAAAACTCAAAAGAAGATATTTCAGATGCTCTTCACACATTAATCGTAAAAACTATCAAAGAGCATAAGAGAATCCTCTTTAACGGCAACGGCTATGACGATGCCTGGATTAAAGAAGCAGAGGGCAGAGGTCTTTCAAACTTAAAGACAACACCTGATGCAATCCCTCATTTCATTGACGAAAAGAATATTAATCTCTTCACAGAGCATAAAGTTTTCACAGAGCCTGAAATGAGAGCAAGATGCGAAATTATGCTTGAAAGCTATTCAAAAGCTATCAACATTGAAATCTTAACTATGATTGATATGGCACAAAAGGATATTCTTCCTGCAATTTCAAAATTTACAGGAAAATTAAGCAAATGTATTCTTTCAAAGAAAGCCGTTTCAAAATCAATCAAATGTACTTATGAAGAATCAATCCTTGAAAAGCTTTCTTCACTTGAAGAAGCTATGGTTGAAGAAATTGCAAATCTTGAAAAAATCCTTGAAAATGCAAAAGGCAAGGACGCTCTTACACTTGCAACAATGTTTAAGGATGAAGCTCTTCCTGTTATGGATAAATTAAGAGCTGCGGCAGACGAAGCAGAATGCATCACAGACCGCACCTTCTGGCCATACCCAAGCTATGCAGACTTACTCTTTGGAGTACAGTAAAGAAGTGTCCTTCGGGACACTTTTTTAAATTCACAATGCATAATGCACAATTCACAATGAATGTTGAAACCGCAAAGCGGTTTCTTTTTTGTAAAATTAAGGGCGACCCTGTGTGGTCGCCCGTTTATTTTCTTTATTTTACAACTACATTAACCAATTTATTAGGAACTACAATAATTTTTACAATATCTTTACCCTCTGTGAGTAACTTAATCTTTTCGCTTTCGAATGCGAATTTTTCAAGCTCTTCTTTTGAAAGTCCCTGCGGAAGCTGAAGCTTATCTCTGATTTTACCGTTAATCTGGAGAACTACTTCAACTGTTGCATCAACAGTTTTTGCTTCATCATAAGATGGCCATTTAGTTCCTGCGATTGTTCCTTCAAAGCCTGAGATCTGCCACATTTCTTCTGTGATATGTGGTGCAGTTGGGTTTAAGAGCTGTAAGAAAATCTTAAGTTCGCCCTTTGTGATTGATTTCTTTTTATAGAAATCATTGATAAGTGCCATTAATGTTGCGATTGCAGTGTTGAATTTCATCTTTTCGATATCGTCTGATACCTTTTTGATTGCTTTATTTACTGCAATTTCCATATCAGCTGAAATTCCTTCTTCATTTGAAACAATGTCTAAAAGTCCCCAAACTCTCTTCATAAAGTTATAGCAACCTTTAACGCCCTGTTCTGACCAAGGTGTTGCAACATCGAATGCACCGATGAACATTTCATAGGTTCTGAATGTATCTGCACCGTAATTGTTTACGATATCATCAGGATTTACAACATTTCCTCTTGATTTTGACATCTTTTCGCCGTTTTCACCAAGAATCATACCGTGGCTTGTTCTCTTTGCGTATGGCTCTTTAGTTGATACTACGCCGATATCATAAAGGAACTTGTGCCAGAATCTTGAGTATAAAAGATGGAGTGTTGTATGTTCCATACCACCGTTGTACCAGTCAATTGGAAGCCAGTAATCAAGAAGCTCTTTTGATGCTAAAGCATCTGTGTTGGTTGGGTCAATATATCTTAAGAAATACCATGATGAACCTGCCCACTGTGGCATTGTATCTGTTTCTCTTTCGGCTTTGCCACCGCAACAAGGACAAGTTGTTTCAACCCAGTCTCTGATATTTGCGAGAGGTGATTTACCGTCATCTGTTGGCTCATAGCTTTCAACCTCAGGAAGTGTTAATGGGAGCTGATCTTCAGGAAGAGCAACATATCCACACTTTTCACACTTAACGAGAGGAATTGGTTCGCCCCAGTATCTCTGTCTTGAGAATACCCAGTCACGAAGCTTGTAGTTAACCTTCTTTGTGCCGATGCCGTTTTCTTCAAGATATGAAATCATTTTTGCGATCGCATCTTTAACAGAAAGTCCGTTTAAAATATCTGAATTGATAAGTGTGCCTTCTGCAACATCTGTGAAAGCTTCTTTATCAAGGTCAACATCATCACCTGCAACAACCTGAATAATTGGAAGGTTGAACTTTTTAGCAAATTCCCAGTCTCTTGTATCGTGAGCAGGAACTGCCATAATAGCACCTGTACCATAAGTCATTAAAACATAGTCTGAAATAAATACAGGAATTTCTTTATTTGTAATAGGATTGATTGCTCTTATGCCTTTAATTTCAACACCTGTTTTATCTTTAGCAAGTTCTGTTCTTTCAAATTCTGATTTACGAGCTGCTTCTTGCTGATAAGCTTTAATTTCGTCAAGGTTTTCAATTAAATCTGCAAATTTTTCGATATATGGGTGTTCAGGAGAAATAACCATATATGTAGCACCGTAGAGAGTGTCACATCTTGTGGTGTAAACTCTTAATTTTTCACCGCATGTAAGTGTGAAGTCAACTTCAGCACCTTCGCTTCTGCCAATCCAGTTTTTCTGCTGAGTTTTAACCTTTTCGATAAAGTCCAAATCGTCTAAATCGTCAATAAGTCTTTCAGCATATTCTGTGATTTTAAGCATCCACTGGCTTCTTAACTTCTGAACAACCTCGCCGCCGCATCTTTCACAAACGCCGTTAACAACCTCTTCGTTTGCAAGACCAACCTTACAGCTTGTGCACCAGTTAACAGGCATTTCTGTTTTGTATGCAAGACCTTTTTCAAAAAGCTTTAAGAATATCCACTGTGTCCACTTAAAGTAGTTAGGATCGGTTGTGTTGATTTCCTTTGACCAGTCAAAAGAAAAACCAATGCTCTTTAACTGTCTTTTAAAGTTTGCAACATTGTTTTCTGTTACAATTCTTGGATGGATTTTATTTTTAATAGCAAAGTTTTCTGTTGGAAGACCGAAAGCGTCCCAACCCATTGGATAAAGAACATTGTAGCCATCCATTCTCTTTTTTCTTGCTACAATATCAAGAGCTGTGTAGCTTCTTGGATGTCCAACATGAAGACCGTGACCTGATGGGTATGGGAATTCAACAAGACCGTAGAATTTTGGTTTTGTTAAATCTGTACCGCATTTAAAGGTTTCGTTTTCGTCCCAGTATTTTTGCCATTTCTTTTCTATTTCCTGAAAATTATAATCCATTTTTCATTCCTCCGTTTTATTCAGGTTTTGTCCACTCTGAAATATCTATATCAATGCCGTCGCTCCACATTTTGTCAAGGTTGTAGAATGCTCTTGAATCCTTAATGAATACGTGAACAATAATATCGCCGTAGTCAAGAAGAATCCACTCTTGAGACTGCATACCCTCTCTGTGGTGACAGTTAACTCCCTGTTGTTCAAGCTCGTACTCAACCTCGTCAGCTAAAGCTTTAAGCTGAGTTGATGAAGATGCAGATGCGATTACAAAATAATCTGCAAGAGTTGAAATATCATCTATTCTTATTACAGATAAATCACTTGCTTTTTTTCTGTCAAGTGCTTTAACCGCAATTTCTGTCATTTTGATGGTTTCCATTATAAAACCTCCTTCTTAAAAAATAATTATATCATATAGTGCTCGAAAAATCTACTGTTTAAGGTAAAAATTTCTTGTAAAAACTGTTTTATAATATATTTTTTTATTTGTTTCTATCAAATATTTAAGTGTTGAGTCTATTGCCTTAACAATAGATGCATCAATATCCTTATATGCAAGTTTTCTTATTTCTTCAATTCCGTCAAAATCTCTTGACGGTTCGATGTAATCCGCCATAAAAATCACTTTTTCCAAAGCAGTCATATTCTCTCTTCCCATTGTGTGATAGAAACAGGCATTGAAAACATCTTCTGAAATGTTAAATGTTTTTTTCAGGTAACAGGCACCTGCCAGAGCATGAAGAAGTGCCTTTGATGAACGGATATGGTCATCAAGCTCAAGGTGAAGAGTAAGCTCGTTCATCTGCTCGAGTGTCATTTCCTTGGCAACATCGTGGGCATAACCTGCAAGGTATGCCTTATCTTCATCTGCACCGTAAATCTTCGCAAGGTCTACTGCAACCTTTGCCACATTCTCGCAATGCTTAAAGCGTTTTTCGGAAAGCTTTGACTTTATTGTGTCAATTATTATACCTTTATCTGTTTCTTCTGTATAAAGGCCATTTTTTAAAATATATTCTTCCACTTCTGCCTCCGTTAAGTCTTTAACATCAAGACCTTTTTTAATTCTTTCTCTTATATCGGTTGAAGAAATGTCAGGAGTTTTAATTTCAAGAATCTGAACATTCATATCAAAGTCTTCAATCTGCTTTTTTGCAAATTCTTTGAAGACAGGCTCATTGAACGCTTCGCTTCTGTCCACAAGGATGAAATTAAACTCTTTTCTTAATTTGTCCGCCTCATACCAGGTGGGAAGATTCATAAACATATCCGCACCTAATATAAAATATAGCTCGTCATCTTTGTAAATATTTTTAAGCTCGGTAAGTGTCTGATACGTGTAGCTTTTGCCACCTTTTTCAATTTCAAAATCACAGGCAACAAGGCGTTCACCGTCAAGTGCCGCCTTTGTCATATTAAATCTGTGTATGGCATCTGTGTCCACATAGGCTTTATGAGGCGGATTTGCCGCAACCATAAATAATATTTTATCCGCAAAGCCGTTTTTTATAATATGCTCTGCAGTAAATATGTGACCTTTGTGGATAGGGTTAAATGTACCCCCGAAAATTCCTATTTTCATTAATATATAAACTCAAATTCAATGTCAAGCATACGAACAAGGTCGCCTTCCTTGATGCCTTTTTGTTCAAGAGCTTTGATAATGCCTTTTTTACGAAGCATATCCTGGAAATAACTTAAAGATTCATAATCGTCAAAGTTAATTGAGCCGATAAGCTTTGGAACATAAGGTCCTTCAACAACATAAACACCGTTGTCGTTTCTGACTGTGAATTCTTCCTCATCTTCAAATTTATAGATTTCAAACTGTTCTTCGCTTTCAATAACAATTTCAGGAACAGGAATTGTCTGAAGAACAGAATCTGTGTACATAACAAGCTCACGAACACCCATACTTGTTGCCGCAGAAATTTCAAAAAGCTTGATTTCTCTTTCTTCAAGATATTTTTTGAATTCTTCATAGGCCTCAGGGTTTGTGATAATATCTGTTTTATTAGCTGCAACTATCTGTGGTCTGTCTGAAAGGTCGGTTGTGTAGTTTTTAAGCTCCTTGTTGATAATTTCATAGTCTTCGATTGGGTTTCTTCCCTCAATGCCTGAAACATCAACAACGTGAATTAAAAGTCTTGTTCTTTCAATGTGTCTTAAAAACTCGTGTCCAAGACCAACACCCTCACTTGCACCCTCAATAAGTCCCGGAATGTCTGCCGCAACGAATGAATGTTCCCCTGCATCAACAACGCCAAGGTTTGGAACAAGAGTTGTGAAGTGATAGTTTGCAATTTTAGGCTTTGCATCTGAAATAACAGACAAAAGGGTTGACTTACCAACATTAGGGAAGCCAATAAGACCAACATCTGCAAGAAGTCTGATTTCAAGCTCGATTTCTTTTTCTTCCCCCTCAAGTCCAAGCTTTGCAAATTTTGGTGCCTGTCTTGTTGCAGTTGCAAAATGACAGTTACCCCAACCACCGCTGCCACCTTTTGCCGCAACGAATTCGTCACCTTTTTCTCTTAAATCTGCAATAACTCTGCCTTCTCTTTTAACAACAGTTCCCATCGGAACTTTAATGTATAAGTCCTGACCGCTTTTACCCTTGCATCTCATAGCAGAGCCGTCTGCACCGTTTGGTGCAACAAACTTTTTCTTATACTTAAATTCAAGGAGAGTAGAAATATTATTATCTGCAACTAAAATAATGCTGCCGCCATTACCACCGTCACCACCGTCAGGTCCGCCTGATGCAACATATTTTTCTCGGTGGAAAGACATACTTCCGTCTCCACCCTTACCTGCTTTTATAAATATCTTCGCTTTATCTGTAAACATATTTCTCCTCCATAATGTGAATGATTACAATTTTATTGTGAATCATTCACAATGCACAATGCACAATGCACAATTCACAATGAATGTAAAAATCGCAAAGCGATTTTACCATAATTATTCATTATTCACTATTCATTCTTCATTAATTAATCAAAAAAGCCGATAATTACTTATCGGCTTTAATTTTATTCTGCAGTGTAAACACTAACTTGCTTTCTTGTCTTGTCTTTTCTTTCGAATTTAACAACACCGTTAACTAAAGCAAATAAGGTATCATCTCCGCCTTTTTTAACGTTAAGACCTGGATGGATTTTTGTACCTCTCTGTCTAACTAAAATGTTTCCGGCAAGAACTTTCTGACCGTCAGCTTTCTTCACACCAAGACGTTTGGATTCGGAATCTCTGCCGTTTTTAGTACTGCCGACACCCTTCTTATGAGCCATTAATTTGCACCTCCGATTTTATGCAATTTGTATCTCTTTAAAATTAAAGATTGATTTTTTCGATTTTAACTTTTGTGTAAGGCTGTCTGTGACCTTGTTTTTTGTGATAACCTTTTTTAGGTTTGTACTTGTAAACAATGATCTTCTTGTCCTTACCGTGAGCTTCAACAGTTGCTTCAACTGATGCGCCCTGTGGATTAACTGTTAATTTACCGTCGTTTGAAACTGCTAAAACTTCTTCAAATTTAACAGCATCGCCTTCTTTAACATCTTTCTTTTCGATGTAAAGAACGTCTCCTTCGCTAACTTTGTACTGTTTTCCACCTGTTACGATAATAGCGTACATGGTGTCACCTCCTAATTAAGACTCGCTGAGTGCAGGTGCCGAACATACGGACTTGTAAACCATTCTCAAGCGGTTACCGTAGTATGTTATCATAGATTTTTCAAATTGTCAAGAGTTTTTTTCAATTCATAATTCAGAATGCACCACTTAGAATTAATTTAACAAATCGCAGGGCGATTTTCCCATAATTATTCATTATTAATTATTCACTATTAATTATTCATTAATAAAAAACAAAGCGGTGTTTCCACCGCTTTGCAACTATTTACATAGTTT
>JAZSLZ010000022.1:0-2945 GCA_045535635.1 Clostridia bacterium | reverse complement strand
ATAATAACAGAAAACAAAATCTTTTGATAGAAATTTACTGATTGTTTTTCTTTTTTTATTTCATATTTTTTCAAAATACTCACCTCAATTATATATATAATCAAGGTCCGTATTATATTCTAGAAGAAAAGAAATCTTTTCTTTGGCTTAATTTCTTCAATTGGAATATTTTCACCGCAAAGCCTTTTTGCAATATCATCAAATGCTCTTCCTGACTTAGACTTAGAGCCGTTTATAACAGGTTCTCCCTTAATGGAAGCTTCTATTATTGCAGGATCTTCATAAATAAGACCTGCTAGTCTAATACCCAAAGCTTCTATAATACTGTCGATATTAAGCATAATCCCCTTATTAACAAGCTCTTTTCTCATTCGGTTAACAACAAGGCGAACATCTTTAATATTATCATATTTTTCAAGTAAAACTGCAAGTTTATCTGCATCTCTCAAAGAATACGGATCAGGGTTAACAATAATCAAAGCAATGTCCGCTGTTTTCGCTGCGTTGATCAAATTACTTCCAATACCTGCAGGACAATCTATAATAACATAGTCAAACTTCTCTTTAAGCTTATTAATAAATGCAGAATATTTTTCTTCATCTAGAACAAAGTCATCTTTAAACTGTGACGCTGGTATAAATGATAATTTTCCGCATTTTTCATACTTAATTATAGCTTCACGCATTTTACAATCTTCATTAATAACATCTACAACATCATAAAACACAGAATTTTCAAGACCAAGTGCAAGATCAAGATTTCTTAAGCCTATATCGTTATCCACCAGAACAACTTCTTTACCGCTTTTAGCCATAGCAATGCCAAGATTTGCGGTAAGTGTAGTTTTACCTACGCCACCTTTTCCTGATGCTATCAAAATAACTTTTCCCATAATATCACCATTATTTTAAAACTTTTACTTTATATGAATCTTCAATATTTTTTTCGCCAAAATATTCTTCAAAAGCCGCTTTAGCAACCGGAGCCGCAAGATAACCGCCTGTACCATGTTCAATAATAACCGCTACAGCAATTTTAGGTTCATCATAAGGTGCAAAGGCAACGAATATACCGTTATTTGAACCTTTGCTAACTTCTGCAGTACCTGTTTTTCCGCCAACTTCAATAAAAAAGTCACCAAAAACTGAACTTGCAGTTCCTTCATCCGCAACACGCTTCATACCCTGCTTTATAACTTTGATGGTTTCTTCATCAAGTTCAATTTTTTCAACAACATTTTTATTTTGTTCTTTAATCAAATCACCTGTTTCACTATCTTTCACATACTTAAGAAGATGTGGTTTATATCTAGTTCCCCCATTTGCAATAGTTGCTACATAATTAGCAAGTTGTATAGGTGTCATCAGATTGTCTGACTGTCCAATTGATGCCTGTAAAACATCACCTGGGTTCCAGTTTCCCTTAATTTTCTTTCTGTATTCAGGTGAAGCAATAACGCCTGATACCTCACCGCCTATTTCAATTCCTGTCTTTTCACCAAAACCGAATTTTTTTCCGTATTCTACTAGCTTATCAATACCAAGCCGTCTGCCTATATCAAAGAAGTAGTAATTACAGGAATGTTCAAGTGCTTTTGCCATATCTACATAGCCGTGAGTTTTTCCGTTTTTCCATTCCATACATTGCGGTCTGTAATCGTTATAATATTTATACACACCTTCATCTAAAATCACATCATAAGGTCCGATGATACCTTCTTCAATAGAAGCAATACCAGTCAGCATTTTAAATGTAGAACCTGGCTCGTATGCTCCGCCGATAGCTCTGTTCCAGACAGGGTTGGCAGGATTTTTAATAAGTTCATTATACCTTTTATTATAGTCAGATGGCACATAAGAAGGGTAAGATGCTATAGCAAGAATTTCACCCGAATTCACATCTATACACACTGCACTTCCTGCATTACAATCACTTACGCTTTGTTGTAGGTTGGTAATAGTGTTTTCAAGTGCATCTTCTACTGCTTTCTGAACATTGTAATCTATGGTAAGATAAACATTATCGCCTTTTTCAGCTTGTTTAGATGTAACAACATTACTTAAACCGTCTAAGGTCTGTTCAAAACCTTTAATTCCGTCGTTACCTTTTAAATACTCCTCAAATGCAAGTTCAACGCCCTGTTTACCTATGATTGCATCCATACTGTAATTTTTGTCTTTAAGCTTCTCATACTCTTCCTGATAAATAACACCTACAGAACCAAGAGTATGTGCAGCTAAAGTCTCGTGAGGGTAAACTCTTACACTTGACTCAACTATTTTAACACCATTAAGATGTGCACCGTTTTCCTTTACTATAGCAACTACATTTGCAGAAACATCTTCAGCTAGAGTATATGGGTTATATATACTGAAGCCTCTGAGCTTCATATCAAATATCATACCGCATATTTTTCTTTTTTCTGCCTGTGTGCAATATTTTCCAACTTTATATATTTCACCAATTTTATTTAGTGTTTCCTCACCTGTTAAAGCTTCATCTATGCCGTATTCTTTTTTCCATTCAACCGCTTCTTTTTCAGATAAAGTAAAGTTAAAAGGTGCAACAGTATCAAGAGGTAATTTGTCAGGTATCTCAATATCTTTTTCAACAAGCTTTATTAATTTATGAATAGTTTCAGCAAATTCAGCCTTTGTTTCTGCAATATCTTCAATCTGTAATGAGTAACCGATTTTGCTTGTTGCAAGTTTTTTACCGTATCTGTCAACAATGTCACCCCTGGGTGCTTTGATAGACATAGACATATAAGTCGGATCGTAGCCATGTCGTTCTGTGAGCCAAGGAGTTGTAGCCCCTAATTGTCTTCCTAAGACCGCTTGGCCTCCGACTTCTTCAATCTGTAATGAGTAACCGATTTTGCTTGTTGCAAGTTTTTTACCGTATCTGTCAACAATGTCACCCCTGGGTGCTTTGATAGACATAG
>JAZSLZ010000056.1:0-29229 GCA_045535635.1 Clostridia bacterium | reverse complement strand
AATTTTAAAAGTGTATTACTTGGAATACTTATACTTATAGCAACACAGATCGCACCAAAGCTTGTGATTTATGCAATTATAGCATTTATGGTAACAAGATTTGTGAAGATGATGATGTCAATTATCAATGAATGTTAATTTTTTGCCACTCCCTGCACTTCACCAAAAGGCAAAAAGTTATCATATTCCCGCACAAAGTGCGGGAACTTTTTATTTCTTAAAACTATTTACAATATTTGAATTATTTGTTATAATAGAGTGAATATTATTGTAAAGAGGTGAGATAATGGACGCGGGTAATGCCCAAAGTATAAAACCAAAAGGGCGAAGCAGTATAAAAATTAACAGCGTTTGTTATTTCACAAAGGATAACATTCGTTAGTTTTTTCTGTTCCCTTTGAAAAAAGGAGGACAAAATGAATAATGAACTAATTATGAAAGCGTTGGAGTATGTTGATAATAAACAATTCCAGTTATTAAAAAATTTATTTGGCGAAATGCAGGCGGCAGATATTCAGGAGCTTTTTGAAGAGCTAACTGAAACACAGATTATTGTGGTTTTCAGACTTCTTCCAAAAGAACTTGCTGCAGAGGTTTTCGTTGAAATGGACAGTGATAGTCAGGAGCATCTTATCAACAATTTTTCTGATAAGGAGCTTAAAGCAGTTTTAGATGAGCTTTTTGCCGACGATACTGTTGACATTATTGAAGAAATGCCTGCAACTGTTGTTAAAAGAATTCTTAACAATTCAAAGGCGGATATGAGAAAAACTGTAAATGAACTTTTAAAATATCCGAAAGACAGTGCAGGAAGCATTATGACAACTGAGTATGTGGCACTTCGTAAGAATATGACTGTAAGTCAGGCCTTTGAGCTTATAAGAAAGGTTGCAATTGATAAAGAAACAATCTATACCTGCTATGTTCGTGATACGGACAGAAGACTTATAGGTCTTGTTACTGCAAAAACACTTATGATTTCACCACTTGATGCGGTGATTGAAGATATAATGGAAAGCAACATAATTTCTGCATCCACTATGGATGATAAAGAAGATGTTGCAAAAATGTTTGAAAAGTACGATTTTCTTGCATTACCTGTTGTGGATAACGAAAACAGAATTGTTGGTATTGTAACGGTCGATGATGCTATTGACGTTATTCACGAAGAACTTGAAGAAGACTTTGCAAAAATGAACGCTATCGTTCCGAATGAAAAGGAATATTTAAGAACAGGTGTGTTTGAACTTTTCATAAAAAGAATACCATGGCTTATGTTCCTGATGGTTTCCGCAACCTTTACAGGAATGATTATAGATTCTTTTGAAACCGCTCTTTCAGGATGTGCAATTCTAATTGCATTTATTCCTATGCTTATGGGAACAGGCGGAAATTCAGGAAGTCAGTCATCTGTTACTGTTATCAGAAGTCTTTCCATGGGTGAGGTTGAATTTAAAGACCTTGTGAAAGTAATCTGGAAGGAATTGCGTGTTGCTCTCTTGTGCGGTGTTGCACTTGCAGTGATAAACTTTGCAAAGATAATGATTATAGACAGAGCTGTTATGGGTGATACGGTTACTGTAACCGTTGCACTTGTTATTTGCATAACACTTTTTGTTACGGTAATTTGTGCTAAGCTTATTGGTTGTATTTTGCCTATGTTTGCAGACAAAATAGGATTTGATCCTGCAGTTATGGCAAGTCCTTTTATAACAACGCTTATTGATGCAGTATCACTTTTAGTATATTTTCAAATTGCACAGATGGTGCTTGGAATAGGATAATGTATGGAATTAATTTTCAAGATATTTATAAAAGATAAAGACAATGTTGAAAGCACAAAAGTAAGGTCTAAGTACGGACAGTTAAGCGGCGGAATGGGAATATTTCTGAATTGTGTGTTGTTCATCATAAAATTCATAGCAGGAATTTTAACCTCATCAGTTGGTGTTACTGCAGATGCTTTCAACAACCTTTCAGATGCAGGAGCATCAATAATAACCCTTGTAGGCTTTAAGGTGTCAGACAAACCTGCGGACAAGGACCATCCATTTGGTCACGGAAGAATGGAATATTTGTGTTCTTTATTTGTTGCAGTTGCAATTTTAATTATGGGATATGAGCTTTTAAAAGCTTCTATAGGAAAAATAGTTAACCCTGAACCTGTTGTGTTTGACGCCGTGTCAGGTGCAATTCTGGTAATTGCGGTTATGATTAAGCTGTGGATGTACTTTTTTAACAGAAAAATTTCAAAGAAAATAGCATCTCAGGCAATTATGGCAACTGCCAAGGACTCTATGAATGATTGTATCGCAACAACGGGCGTTATCGCAGGACTGTTATTATCTAAGCTTTTAAACATAAATGCAGACGGATATATTGGTCTTGCTATTGCACTTTTTGTGCTTTACAGCGGTTATGTAACCATAAAAGAATCAACAGAGCCTCTTTTAGGAACACCACCTGATAAAGAGTTTGTTGAAAACATAGAAAAAACAATAACTGCACACGAGGAAGCTCTTGGTATTCACGACCTTATAGTTCACAACTACGGACATATGAAAAATATCATTAGTGTTCATGTTGAAGTGGATTCAGGTTGTGACCTTAATGTTATTCACGATAAAATAGATTTGATGGAAAGAGAACTTTCATCTAAATTTGACTGTAACGCAACTATTCATATGGATCCTGTTGCGGTTAATGATGAAAGAGTTACCAAGCTTAAACAACTTGCTGAAAAAATCATTTGTGAGATAGATGAAAATGTATCTATTCACGATTTCAGAATAGTTTCAGGACCTACCCACACCAATATGATTTTTGATGCGGTTGTTCCCTTTGAATTCAAAATGACACACAGAGAATTTAAAGAGCTTGTGAACAGTAAAATTCAGGAATATGACAGTACACTTTTTACTGTTATAGATATAGATCAGGCGTATATAAAATAAATTTATAAGGAGATAGACAAATGAGTAATTTTTTTGAAGAACTTGAAAAGTATGACAGTGAAGTTTATGCAGCTTGTGACAAAGAATTTGACAGACAGCAGCATAATATTGAGCTTATTGCATCAGAAAACATTGTTTCAAAAGCAGTGCTTCTTGCAGCAGGTACAGTACTTACAAACAAATATGCAGAAGGATATCCTGGTAAAAGATATTACGGCGGATGCGTTCACGTTGACGTTGTAGAAGACATTGCAAGAGACAGAGCTAAAAAGCTTTTCGGTGCAGAATATGCAAATGTTCAGCCACACAGTGGTGCAAGTGCAAACCTTGCAGTATTCTTTGCACTTTGTCAGCCTGGTGATACAATTATGGGTATGAACTTAGCACACGGCGGTCACCTTTCACACGGTTCACCTGTAAACATTTCAGGTAAATATTTCAATATTGTTCCTTACGGTGTTGCAGACGGTGACGAAAAAATCGACTATGATGAAATGAGAAAAATTGCTCTTGAATGTAAACCAAAAATGATTGTATCAGGTGCAAGTGCATATTCAAGAACAATTGATTTTGAAAAAATCAGAGCAATCTGTGATGAAGTTGGCGCATATATGATGGTTGATATTGCCCACATTGCAGGTCTTGTTGCAGCAGGACTTCATCCAAGTCCGGTTCCTTATGCAGATGTTGTTACAACAACAACTCATAAAACATTAAGAGGTCCAAGAGGCGGTCTTATTCTCTGTAAAGAAGAACTTGGAAAAGCTATTGATAAAGCAGTGTTCCCTGGTATTCAGGGTGGTCCTTTAATGCACATCATTGCTGCAAAAGCAGTAGCATTTGGCGAAGCATTAACAGATGAATTTAAAGAATATCAGAAACAGATTATCAAAAATGCAAAAATTCTTTCTGAAAAATTTGTTGAAAATGGTTTCAGATTAGTATCAGGCGGTACAGATAACCACCTTATGCTTGTTGACCTTCAGCCATTTGGCATCACAGGTAAAGAATTTGAACACAGACTTGATGAAGTACACATTACTGTTAACAAAAACTCAATTCCAAATGATCCACAGAGCCCATTTGTTACAAGCGGCGTAAGAGTTGGTGTACCTGCAGTAACATCAAGAGGCTTCAAGGAAGAAGAAATGATTAAAATTGCAGAATGGTTCAAAGCAATCGCAGAAGACTTTGAAGGTAACAAAGACAGAGTTACAGAAGAAGTTATTGCACTTTGCAAAAAGTATCCAATTTATGAATAATTAAATATCACCAGGTGAATACCTGGTGATATTTTTATGTACGGAGCAAATGCTCCGTATGTTATTTCATATTGAAAGCTGAGCAGTATGTTTCCTTAGGACTTCCGCAGTTACAGCCCTCGCAAGAGCAATCAACCTTGATTGAGTCAAGTTTGCAATTGCAGTCTTCGTTGTGGTGGCAGTTAACAGAGGTACATCTGATTTTTGTTTCGCCTGTGCAGTCCACTGAGCTTTTAATGCTTGAAATAACACCTTTTTTAGTTGAAAAGCTGTCACAACATGTTTGCTTGTCAGAGGTTGCAGAAGGACCTTCAATGTTAATTGAAGAGCTTATGCATTTGCTGTTGTCGTTGTAAATGCAGTCTGTAGCGCTGCAATAAACCATATGATTTTTCATTGAAATCACCTTTCTTTTTTGTTTTGTCTGCTGAATGTCAGCAATATAATTGTCCCCAGAATTTTTAATAATATTCTTAAGATGTAAGGTTAAATTATTAATATAAAAATAATGAAAGGTTATGAAAAAATGGCGTTTTTGATTATTCTGTTTGTGGGAATTCTGGCAATTATTATGCTTGATAATGCTTTTTCAGGAGGCTTTAAAAGAAGAAGCGGACTTGATAAAGTAAGTGAGATAGCAATTAAAAGCAGAGAATATAAAATAGAGCTTGATATTCCTCTTGAAAGAAAAATTTTTTCTTATGACGGCACACTTTTAAGCGGATACTTATATAAATCACCAAGAGAAACGAAAATCACGGTTATATTAATTCACGGCTATAAGCTAACCCACAGAGAAATGCTTGGATTTGCAGATTTTTACGTTAACACCTGCGGTTTTAATGTACTTACTCCGGATTTAAGAGGTCACGGGGAAAGCGGCGGTGAATATATAAGCTTTGGCGTTAAGGACAGAGAGGATATACTGTCCTGGATTGAATATATAAAACAGATGATGGGAAATAAAACAAAAATAATCTTGCACGGCATTTCTATGGGTGCGGCAACGGCACTTATGACAGGTGCATACAACGATGAAAATGTTCTGGGAATTATTGCAGATTGTCCTTATGCTTCAGGTAAGGAAATGGTAAAAAAGAAAATTAAAAGCAAATATAAAATCGGCGTAAATTTTCTTTACAGAATATTAAATGCCTATGTGAAAATGAAATGCAAATTCTCCATGGAGGACAGTGAGGTTTTAGATTATGTTACCCATATAAAATGTCCTGTTCTTTATATTCACGGCTCACAGGATGATGAAATAACACCTGCCAATTCATACAGGCTCTTTGAAAATACCAACAGCGAAAAAGAGCTATATATAGTTCTTGGGGCAGGTCATGGAGAAAGCGTGTTTGTTGAAATGGAAACATACACTGCAAAAATCAAGGAGTTTATAAATGTCATAACTAAAAGAGACAGAGCATAAGCTATAATATAGTGCTTACAGAACGGAGATTGTTATGGCAGGAGGAGAGAAACTTATAGCGGCATACGTTGCAGGACTTTTGTTGCTTTTTGTGTTTGTAAAAGTTTTTTATACTCCTATTAAAATTGCAGTAAGATTGTTTGCCAGTTCTATTTTAGGAGGAATATTTTTATGGGGAGTTAATGCGGCAGGTTCGCTTGTTGGAATACAGATTGGAATTAATATATATACTGCCATTGTTGCGGGAGTTTTTGGAATTCCCGGCATATCAATGATGCTTATGCTTCAGATTACAATTTAGTGCAAATTTGTATGGTTTGTGCAAAATGACGAAAATTAAGTAAAAACTTATAAAACCTGTACAAATCGATTGACAATTGGCACACATTACTATAAAATTAGTATAGAGATTAAATATACAAGAGGAAATTTATGATTACTAATTTTTTTGACAGACATAAAAACGACATTGCATCATTCAACAAAGGTGATAACTGTCATATATACAGATTTCTTGGTGCACATCCCTGTGAAAATGGCGTTGAGTTTGCCGTTTGGGCACCTAATGCGGACAAGGTTTCGGTCTGCGGAGATTTCAACGGATGGAATGCAGATATAAACAATATGACAATGCAGGACGGTATCTGGTATGCCTATGTTGAAAACGCTAAAATCGGCGATGTGTATAAATATGAAATAAAAAAAGGAAATAAAGTATTTAAAAAAGCTGACCCTGTTGGCTTCAAATCACAATTGAGACCTGAAACAGGCTCGGTTGTTGCACTTATAGAAGAAGGCAACTTTAAAGGTGTAAGCAAAGACAAAGACATATATAACAGTCCTATGAATATTTATGAAATTCATATGGGTTCAGTGTTTATGGACGATAACGGAGAGTTTTTAAACTACCGACAGATTGCAGACAAGTTGGTTCCTTACCTTGTGGAAATGAACTACAACTATGTTGAAATTATGCCTCTTTGCGAATATCCCCTTGATGCTTCATGGGGATACCAGATAACAGGATATTATTCTCTTACAGGCAGATACGGTGATGCAGAGGATTTCAGATATTTTACGAAAGCTATGCACGATGCAGGTATCGGCGTTATTATGGATTGGGTTCCGGGACATTTTTGCAGAGATGATCACGGATTAAGAGAATTTGACGGTGGACCTTTATACGAAAGCTCAAATGCAAAAAAAGCGGACAATCCCGGTTGGGGAACACTAAACTTTGATTTTACAAAGCCACAGGTTGTATCTTATATGATTTCAAACGCTGTGTTCTGGCTTGATTGCTATGGGGTTGACGGATTAAGAGTTGATGCGGTTGCAAATATGCTGTATCATACCTTTGGAAAAGGTGATCAGCCTGAACTTAAAAATGCCAAGGGAGACTACACAAATCTTGAAGGTATTGCATTTATTCAGAGAATGAACACTCTTCTTCACGAAAAGTACAACGGAGTTGTTACAATGGCTGAAGATTCTTCTGCCTGGCCCCTTGTGACGAAAGGTGCCGATCAGGGCGGACTTGGTTTTGACTTTAAGTGGAATATGGGGTGGATGAATGACACACTCTCATATATGAAGCTTGATCCTATATACAGAAAGGCAGTTCACGATAAGCTTACGTTTGCAATGTTTTATGCTTTTTCGGAAAACTATGTACTTCCGTTTTCACACGATGAGGTTGTTCACGGAAAATGCTCAATGGTAGAGAAAATGCCTGGCTACAGAGTGGATAAATACGCGCAGCTTCGTGCACTTTACACATATATGTACGCAATGCCCGGTAAAAAACTTAATTTTATGGGTAACGAATTTGGACATTCTCTTGAATGGAGATTTTACGAACAGCTTGAGTGGAATTTACTTGAATTTGCAGAATATGCAGGTATGAAAAACTGTGTTTCAGATATAAATTATCTTTATATGAACAGTAAACCTTTCTGGGAGGTTGATACTTCTTGGGACGGTTTTGCCTGGTGCGATGCAAACAATAATGAAAAAAGCATACTTTCCTTTGTAAGATATGCAAAAAATAAAAAAGATTTTATGGTGGTGGCGGTTAACTTCACACCTGTAAAATATGAATATTTCCCAATAGGCGTTCCTAATTTTGTTGACTATGAAGAAATATTCAACTCAGATGATTTAAGATACGGTGGTAATAATATTATGAACCGTGGCGTACTTACTCCTAAAGGTGTAAGCGAAGGTGAAATGCCATTCTCCGTCAGAGTGACATTACCGCCTTTTGGTGCAATAATATTAAAACCGTTAAAGTAAAGGGAGGATATAAAAATGGCAAAAAAAGAGATGATAGCGATGATTCTTGCCGGCGGACAGGGATCAAGACTTAAAGCCTTAACTTCACAGGTTGCAAAACCTGCGGTAGCTTTTGGCGGAAAGTATAAAATTATAGATTTCGTTCTCAGTAACTGTGCAAATTCAGGTATTGATACAATCGGTATTTTAACACAGTACAAGCCTTGGGCACTTAATAGTCATATAGGTGTAGGTAAAGCTTGGGACCTTGACGTTGCAAACGGCGGTGTCAGCATTCTTCCGCCATATATGGGAGAAGCAGGTGGAGACTGGTACAAAGGTACTGCAGATGCTATTTACCAGAATTTATACTTTATGGATAGCTATGAGCCTGAGTATGTTTTAATCCTTTCAGGTGACCATATTTATAAGATGGACTATTCAAAAATGCTTGATTATCATATTAAAAAAGGCGCTGATGCAACAATTGCAGTTATTGATGTTCCTTATCATGAGGCATCAAGATTTGGCATTATGAATGTGGAAGAAGACTACAAAATTAACGAATTTGAAGAAAAACCTCCACAGCCTAAAAGCACACTTGCTTCAATGGGTATTTATATATTCAGTTATTCTGCACTTAAAAAGTATCTTCAGGAGGATGCGGTTAAAGAAGGCTCTGTTCATGACTTCGGTAAAAACATTATTCCTCAGATGCTTAATGATGGTAAAGGAATGTATGCATATCCATTTGAAGGATACTGGAGAGACATCGGAACAATTGACAGTATATGGGAAGCTAATATGGACCTTATAAATCCTGATAACGAGCTTAATCTCTATAACGACGACTGGAAAATTTATTCAAACGTTATGTCAAAGGTTCCTCAGTTTATAGGGGACACTGCAGAGGTTAAAAACAGTATAATTTCAGAAGGTGCGGTTATTCTTGGTAAAGTAGAAAACAGCGTAATTTTCCCTGGAGTTTATGTTGCTGAAGATGCAGTTGTTAAAGACAGTGTTGTTATGGAAGATTGCAGAATTCTTTCAAATTGTAAGATAGAAAAAGCAATCGTTGGAACAAAAGCGGTTATAAACGGTGATAACTATATCGGAGACGGCAAAGAGGTTCTTCTTGTTGAAAACGATATTAATATTAAAGCCGGTGAATACAAAAAGGCTGAGTAAGGGAGGGCGTAAAAATGCTTAGAAATTATATGGGTATAATTAACCTTGAAGAAAGTGAAAAAGACATAAGAGGCCTTACCAACTTCAGACCTATTGGTACAATTCCTGTTGCTGGAAGATACAGAGTTATTGATTTTACACTTTCAAATATGGTAAATGCAGGATTAAGACACATAAGTGTTTTCTGCAAAAAAGAAACAAGATCGCTTCCTGACCATTTAGGCGCAGGCAGACCTTGGGACTTAGACAGAAAAAATGACGGTTTGTTTGTTTTTCAGCATTCGCTTTTAGGCGGAGACAGTAGTCTTGATGCAAAGCTTTTTGCACATAATATGGAATTCATCAATCGTTCAAATTGTGAAAATGCGATTATTTCATCATCATATATGATTGCAAATGTTGATCTTGAAGCAGCTGCAAAGGCTTATGAAGAATCAGGGGCAGATATTTGTGTAATATATAAAAATGTGGAAGATGCAAAAGATAATTTCCTTAACTGTGATCTTCTTAAATTTGATGAAAACAACAAGGTTGTAAATGTTGTTAAAAACATAGGTGGAGAAGAAAAAGCTGCCGTTTGTGCAGAAATGTTCATTCTTAAAACAAAAACTCTTCAGGAGCTTATGTATAAAGCTATCACAAAGGGAGTAAGAAAAGGCTTTAATCATTTCGTTTATGATAATATTAATGCATATAGCATTGTTGGATATGAATTTAAAGGATACTTAAGCTGCATAAATTCAATTGAAAGCTACTACAAAATGAATATGGATATGCTTAACATTGAAAAAGTAGGGGAGCTTTTCAGCAGAAACAGTCCAATCTACACAAAAACAAAGGATGCTCCTCCTGCAGTTTACTGTGAAGAAAGTGATGTTAAAAACTCTATCGTTGCTGACGGTACAATCGTAAAAGGAAAAATCAGAGATTCTGTAATTTCCAGAAGAGTAAGAATAGGAAAAGATGTTGAGCTTGAAGGATGTATAATTCTTCAGAACGCTGTTATTAAAGACGGTGTTAAGCTTAAAAATGTAATCGTTGACAAAGGTGTTACAGTAGATGAGAATACAGTTGTTCACGGACAGAAGGAGTATCCTATCGTTCTCGAGAAAAAACGCTAAAAAAGCCTAAAATTGGCGCAGAGCAGGACACACCGAAAGGTGTGTCCTTTTTCACTAAAGGCAAGGCTCACATATAAAAAATATGCTACGCCTTGCCATTAGCAAAATCAGCATCCAATTTATAGGCTTTATATGACTCCTATCTCCTAACTAAATTATCGTTCCACCACCGAGTACAGTATCTCCATCATAAAGAACAACTGCCTGACCTTTGGTTATTGCTCTTTGAGGCTCGTCGAATTCAATATGAAGTCGGTCTTTTTCTGTCTGCCAAACTGTGCAAGGAGCTTCTTTGTGCTTATATCTGATTTTGGCGGTACATTTTATTGGCTCTTTGATTTCGTCTGCAAAAATAAGATTTATGTCTGTTGCATCAAGTTCTTTTGAGAACAAATCCTCGTTAAAGCCTAAATAAACTTTATTTTCTTCAACAGATGTTTTTGTTACATACATAGAGGCAGGAAGAGCAAGACCAAGACCTTTTCTTTGACCTATGGTGTATCTTATAATTCCTTTATGTGTGCCAAGCTTGTTTCCGTTAAGGTCAACAAAGTCGCCCTCTTTAAACTTTTCGCCTGTATATCTTTCAATAAATCCTGCGTAATCACCGTCAGGCACAAAGCAGATGTCCTGACTGTCCTTTTTCTGTGAAAGCTCAAGGTCTAAGATTTCCGCCATTTTTCGAGTTTCTTCTTTGGTATATTCTCCAAGGGGAAGGAGAATATGAGAAAGCTGTTTTTGTGTTAAAGAATATAAAACATAGCTTTGGTCTTTTGATTCGTCAAGTCCCTTCTTTAATAAATATCGTCCGCTTTTTTCGTCAAATGCAACTCTCGCATAATGACCTGTTACCACATAATCACAACCAAGCTCTTCCATTTTATCCATAAGAGCAGCAAATTTTAAATGCCTGTTGCAGTCAACACATGGGTTTGGGGTTCCGCCGGATTTGTAAGTGTTTACAAATTTGTCTATTACCTTTTCGTTAAAATTATCCTGAAAGTCATAAACCTGGTATGGCATATTAAGAGATGTAGCTATTTTTCGTGCGTCCTCAATATCCTTTGAGGTTAAACAACTTGCATCCTCACTTTCTTTGCAGTGAAGTCGCATAGTAGCTCCCATACACTCAAAGCCTTTTTCTTTTATAAGATAAGCGGCAACGCTTGAGTCTACACCGCCACTCATTGCAATTAATGCTTTTTTCATTTTAATCATTCCTTTTGTTAAAGTATATCATAATATTAATAATAATGCAATTTGAAAAAATATGGCTTAATTGTGAAAAAAAAAAGAAAATTTAAAAAACGATATTTTTCCCTTTGCAATTGGAAGAAAAATGTGCTATAATTAAGACTAGAATAGTATAATTGTGATTATTCTGTCATTATTGCCCGGGAAATAGGGCAGAAAGCGTGGGAAATTTAAATGTCGATTTCGTTATATCAGAGATATTTTGATTGTCTTTCAGTAAATGAGGCAAACCTTATGGGGATTTGTGACAACAGAAATATTATTGTTGCCTGTACTCAACAAAAATACATAGGGTATCCTTTCAGCGATATAAAAATCAAATGCACAAAGACAGACCTTGACTTTGACAAAACTGATAAATATATTCTTTTTTCACAGCAGGAGGATTCAAAGGTTCTTGAAATAGTAAAACATTCTTTAGCTGCATTTAAGTCAGTTAACAGAGAGTTTGACGATGAGGAATTCTTCTTTCAACAGGTTGTTAACGAAAAAATAGAAAATATTTCGTGGAAAGCACAGTGCCTTGGCATAAGTGACGAAGAAATGAGAGTAGTATTTGTTATAAATATAGCAGCAAAAAATATGCAGGATGCAAAAGATATTATAACCGAAGTTGCACCTGTAAGAGAAGGAGACTATCTTTTTACAAATGCGGCTAACGAGATAGTATTTATCAGAACCTGCAAAAGTGAGCCTTCAAACACAAAGCTTATGAATATTGCTTCCCAGATTTCAGTGGGAATAACAGAATCTTTGTTTGAACAGCCTTCTATCGGTATTGGCGGAGTTTCACAAAAACTTGCAGACCTGAGCAAGTCGTATAAAGCTGCAATTAGTGCTCTTGACGTTGGATATATTTTTGAAAACAGAAATAAAATATATGCCCATATGAGCCTTGGTGTAAGCAGACTTGTAACTTCTGTGCCTATAGAAAAATGCAAAGCATTCTTAAATGAGGTTCTCAAGGAAGATGTTTTAAGAGAAATCGACAACGAAACAATGAATACAGTCCAGAGATTTTTAGATTGTGACCTTAATATTTCTCTTGCGGCGAGAGAGCTTTATATTCACAGAAACACACTTGTGTTCAGACTTGATAAGTTAAAAAGTCTCACAGGACTTGACGTAAGAAAATTTGAAGATGCTATGCTTCTTAAAATGGCAATGCTTATTCACAGATATTTAAGAACATCAAGAGGGGGAAATTCGTTATGATGGTATGTGCCAGAAATGTTGGAAAAGCGTACGATATTGGCAGAACTGTCTTGAAAAATGTCAGCTTTCTTATAGAAAAAGGTGAGTTTGTATTTCTTGTTGGCGCATCAGGTGCCGGTAAATCCACACTCATTAAAATGTTTTTAAGAGAAACACTTCCTACAGAGGGAGATTTTACCGTTAACGGAGTAGATATAGCAACTATAGAAGAAAAAGAGATACCAATGTTCAGAAGAACAATCGGCGTGGTTTTTCAGGATTTCAGATTGCTTGACGACAGAACTGTATACGAAAATGTTGAGTTTGCAATGATTATTGTAGGAGCATCAAGAAGCCAGAGAAGAAAAAGAGTTCCTGAGGTTCTTAATATGGTAGGTCTTGCAAACAGAGCAAATGCATATCCTGATCAGCTTTCAGGCGGAGAAAAACAGAGAGTTGCAATAGCAAGAGCTATTATAAACAATCCTGTTATGCTCGTTGCAGACGAACCAACTGGAAATCTCGATCCTGAAAATGCGTGGGAAATTATGCATATTCTTGAAGAAATCAATAAAAGAGGAACAACCGTTGTTATTGCAACTCATGCAAAGGATATTGTTGATGCAATGAAGAAGAGAGTTATTGCAATAGAAAACGGAAGCATTGTAAGAGACGAAGAAAAGGGGGCTTATGGTTATGACGCGTGACGCATTTAAATATTATGTAAGACAAGCCTCAAAAAGTCTTAAGAAAAATAAAGTTACAACTTTTTACTCTATATCAACAACTGTTGCAACATTACTTATTTTAGGGGCATTTTTATGTTTTATTATGAATATCTCATATATGACAGAGCAGTTTTCAAGAGGTTGCCAGATTCAGGTGTTTATAGAAGAAAATACAGACGCAGAAAAATATGACAAAATCGGCGAAAAAATCAAACTTATTGAGGGCGTAGAAACAATAGAAAAATATACAAAAGAGCAAATTTTTGAAGAAAATGTTGAAAAATTAGGTGACAAAGCAGTTATTCTTGAAGGCCTCAGAGAAGATAATCCGTTCAGGGATTCATTTAAAATTGAAATATCTGACCTGGAACTTACAGAAACAGTAGTAAATGCTTTGGAAAAAGTTGACGGCATTGCAAACATAACTGATTTCCGCGAAGCGGCTGGTTATATTAATGTTTTTAGAAAAACCGTAAGAAATATAAGTATCTGGGTGGTTATTATTTTATGCATTGTGGCATCATTTATTGTTGCCAATGCTATCAAAGCTTCTGTTTACAACAGAAGAAAAGAAATCAATATTATGAAATATGTTGGTGCAACAGACTGGTTCATAAGATGGCCATTTGTTGTTGAAGGTGTAATTATAGGTTTTTATTCTGCACTCATAGCTCTTGCGGTGATTTTTGGAATATATTTCTTTGTTGAAAGAAACTTCAGTTTTCAGGATTTCACTCTGCTTCCTTTTGCTAATTTGATTCCTGTAATAGTTGTTATGTTTGCGATTGTAGGTATAGGTATAGGAACAGTAGGCAGTGCAATTTCAATAAGAAAGCATCTTAAAGTGTAAAGGAGAAGCCATGTTAAACAAAAAAATTACTACGATTATTGCTGGTGTGATTGCGTTTATTTTCATTGCAGTTTTTGTTATTTCTTATTTAGCACCGTTTATTGCAGTTGCAGATACCTTACAGGATGAAATAAAAACAAAGCAGAATGAAAAAGCGAACATACAAAGCAGAATAAACGATGCACAACAGAAAAAACAAGGTATGCTTGATATTGTTGAAGAAATAGACGGACAAATCAGGCAGGTGCAAGGGGAAATAAACGAGCTGCAGGGCGAAATAGATGCGTGTAACGAAAAAATCAATGAAGCTTCAGAAAAAATCGCTGAATGTGAGGCTCAGGAAAAAGAACAATATAAAAATATGAAAACCCGTTTAAGAGTTATGTATGAGGATAATAATACATCATATATAACTATGCTTTTTGGTGGGGACAGTCTTAATGATATATTGTCATATATAGAAATAATCAAGCAGATTATTGACCACGATAATAAAACATATGAGAAAATCATTAATACAAAAAAAGAAATTGAAAAGCTTAAAAGCGAAATTGAAGGCGAAAGAGACATTGTTTTAGAGAAAAAATCAGTAGTAGACGGAAAAAAAGCAGAGCTTGACGGCAAGGTTTCTACTATGAACAGTACAATTAAGCAGATAACAGGCAATATTGAAAGTTTAAGAATAGCTTATGAAGAAGCAGAAAGAGAAGAAGCGGCACTTAAAAGACAGCTTCAGGCTGAATTGAATGGAAGTGTAACCACTGCTTCTTTCAACGGTGGAACTTTTGCATGGCCAACACCTGGATATGCAACAATAACAAGTCAGTACGGCGGCAGAATGCATCCAACTCTTAAGGTTTACAAAGTGCATACAGGCATAGACATTGGAGCACCTTCAGGTGCAAAGGTTGTTGCAGGTGATGATGGTACTGTCGTAAAAGCTGAATATAATGTTGCATACGGTAACTATATTGTTATCAATCACGGTAACGGATACAGTACACTTTATGCACATAATTCAGTTCTTAATGTTTCAAAAGGGCAGTTTGTTACAAGAGGTCAGACTATAGCAAAAGTCGGTAGCACAGGATATTCAACAGGTCCTCATTGCCATTTCGAGGTTATGATTAACGGACAACATACAAATCCTATGCCATATCTTAATTAGGAGCATAATTTATGAAGAAAAATAATATTAAAATTGTTGTTATTATAATAATTACAGCACTTCTGTCATCAACGGTTACACTGGGATATGTGTATAAGGAAAATTTCTCTGCTATGTACCTGCAGAAAATCATTGAAGAAAACTATTATGGCGACGCAGATAAAGAAAAACTTGCCGATGGTGCAATGACAGGTATGGTAGCTGCACTTGATGATGAGTATTCATTTTTCGTAGATGCTGAAACAGGATATAATACCTATAAAGAAGAAATAGACGGAGAGTTTAGTGGCGTAGGTGTGCAGATTTCTCAAACAGAGGAAGGCTGTCTTGTAACAGTGGTGTTCAAAGGCTCTCCTGCAGAGAAGCAGGGAATTAAGGTAGGAGACATTATTGTTGGTGTAAACGGCGAGGATGTTTCAAAGATGGGACCTACCGAAATCAGCAAAAGAGTTAAAGGCGAAACAGGAACAAAGGTTACAATAACAGTTGTGAGAAATGGTGAAAATAATACTTACGAGCTTACACGTGCAAAGGTTAACGTGCCAACTGTAGAAACTAAAAAAATTGATGAGGTTGCCTATATAAAAGTTTCTGAATTTAACAGTAATACAGATGAAGATTTCGGCAAAGCACTGAAAGAGCTGGAAAATTGTGACGGAGTTGTAATTGATTTAAGAAACAACGGTGGCGGACTTCTTGATACAACTGTTAATATGCTTGATATGATTATCAATGAAGGTAATTTTATAACAACAA
Organism: Clostridia bacterium; assembly: GCA_045535635.1. GTDB lineage: Bacteria > Bacillota > Clostridia > RGIG6154 > RGIG6154 > RGIG8700. Next base: position 13,048 of record JAZSLZ010000056.1, on the reverse strand, counting down.
AGTATAAGGATGGCGAATATACCTACAAGGCAAGTGGTAAACAGTTTTATAAAAAAGAAATTGTTGTGCTTGTTAACAAATTAAGTGCAAGTGCTTCGGAATTTTTCTCTGCGGCAGTTAAAGAAAATGACAGAGGAAAAATAGTAGGAGAGAACACATACGGAAAAGGCTCAATTCAAGCTAGCTTCCAGTTGCCTGACAACAGAGGTGTACATTTAACCATAGGCAGATTTTATTCACCAAAAGGAAATGAAATAAACAAAGTGGGTGTTGCACCTGATTTTGAGGTTGATAACCCTGAAAAATATGACTTTTATGATGTTAGTGCTATTCCTTTTGAAGAGGATGTACAGTTAAAAAAAGCCATAGAATTAATAAAAAACAAAAAATAATTAAATTTTTTTCAAAAAAGGCTTGACAAATCAAATAATTTGTATTAAAATAAGTCCTGTGCTTGAAACACAGGGCTTGAGTACAAGCCTAAATTAAATATCATAAGCTGGTGTAGCTCAATCGGTAGAGCAGCTGATTTGTAATCAGCAGGTTACAGGTTCAAGTCCTGCCACCAGCTCCATTTTTTGGGGAGGTTCCCGAGTGGCCAAAGGGGGCAGACTGTAAATCTGTTGCGTCTCGCTTCGATGGTTCGAATCCATCTCTCCCCACCAAAACAAAAATCCTGTCGAAAGATAGGATTTTTTGTTTTGTATTATTCATTTTTCATTATTCAATATTCATCATTCATTAAATGCGACAGGATTTTTTAATGAATAATGAATGATGAAGCAGCTTCGCTGATGAATAATTTATAATTATGGAGTTTTGCTTACGCAAAACTATTATTGTAAAAATTCTAAATTCACAAGTGCCATCCCAACCATTCGGCTCTTCCAAATAACCGACTCTTTTGAGTCTGTATTTTATTTTTAAAAGTATTGACATTTGTCTAAAATTATGGATAATATATAATGTGAAAAGATGAAAGGAAAATTTATTATATGTTACCGGCAATTATTCTTTTTAGTGCAACTTATGTACTTATGCTTGTTTTTGGAAAATATCGACCATACATTGCTCTTGCATCTGGCGTTATTTTTATTTTAACAGGTATGTTACCTGTTCAAAATGTTTTAGGAGAGCTTGATTTTAATGTTCTTTTGATGATAGCAGGAACTATGGGACTTGTGGCTTTGTTTATAGAAAGTAAAATGCCTTCACTTTTGGCAGACCTTGTTATGAAAAAGGTTTCAACTGTGCAGATGGCGGCAGTTGCACTTTCTTTATTTGCAGGTATTATATCAGCATTTGTTGATAATGTTGCAACTGTTTTGATGGTAGCTCCTGTTGCTATGGAAATCTGTAAGAAATTAAAAACAAACCCTGTTCCTTTTATTATTGGAATAGCAGTTTCATCGAATCTTCAGGGTGCTGCAACATTAGTTGGTGATACAACAGCAATTATGCTTGGCTCTGCACTTGATATGAGCTTTTTAGATTTCTTCTGGTATCAGGGAAAGCCTTCGATTTTCTTTGCGGTTGAGCTTGGGGCGGTTCTTTCAGCTTTAATTCTTGCTTTTATGTTCAGGGAAGAAAGAGGCAAAATAGAAAACAAAGGTGAGCTTACAAAGGTTGAAGATTATGTACCATCATATTTGCTTTTGCTGGTAATTGCACTTCTCGTTATGGTTTCATTTGCACCTGATAGCCTTAATTTACCTGCAGAAATTAACGGAATTATTTGTTGTATATTACTTGTTGTTGGAATTATTTATAATTTTATTAAAAATAAAACAATAAAGGCAATCACATCTCCGCTTAAAGAAATTGACTTTGAAACATTAGGTCTTCTTGTAGGCTTGTTCCTTATGATAGGCGGCATTAAAAACGAAGGTGTTATTGATGCACTGGCAGATTTGTTGGCACAGATGGGCGGCGGAAATGTATTTCTTTTATACACAGTTATAGTTTGGGCATCAGTTGCGATTTCTGCATTTATAGATAATATTCCTTATGTTGCAACAATGATTCCTGTTATTGCGTCATTAAGTGCATCACTTGGTGCTACTATGGGAATTGATGCAACTACTGTTGCGATTCCTCTTTACTTCGGTCTTCTTTCAGGAGCAACACTTGGCGGAAACTGTACACCTATTGGTGCTTCTGCCAATATCACAGGTATAGGAATATTAAGAAGAGCAGGTTATGAAGTTAAAAACAATGACTTCTTCCGTATAGGAATTCCTTTTACATTTGCGGCAATTGTTCCTGCGTATGTTTATATTTGGTTGTTGTTTGGGGTGTAAAAAATGAAAAAAACAAAAGAATTAATTATGATGCATCTTGGTCTTGTACTTCTTGCAGTAGGTGTGTATTTCTTTAAAATACCTAACGGTTTTTCAACGGGTGGAGTAACAGGTATTGGTACAATCCTTGCAGCGATAACACCAATTTCTGCAGGTGCATGGATTTGGATATTAAATGTGGCACTTTTGTTTGTGGGATTTATTTTTCTTGGTAAGGAAACAGGTGCAAAAACAGTTTATTGCAGTATGGCGTTTTCTGCACTCACATTTTTATTTGAAAAAGTTTTTCCACTTGCACAGCCAATGTCTGACCAACCGTTTTTAGAGCTTTTTTATGCAATGCTTTTAACATCAGTTGGTGCAGCATTCATCTTTAATAGTAATGCATCATCAGGTGGAACGGATATTGTTGCACTTGTGCTTAAAAAATATACAAGCATAGATGTAGGCAAAGCACTTCTTTATACAGACTTTGTTGTTGCCTCAAGTGCGTTTTTTGTATTTGGTGTTGAAATAGGACTTTTCTCAATGCTCGGACTTTTTGCTAAAGCATTTATAGTTGATGCAGTTATAGAAAATCTTAACACCTGCAAATATTTCATTGTTATAACCTCAAAAGCAGATGAAATTACCAAATACATAATTGAAAACGTTCATCACGGTGTAACATCTCACATAGTAAAAGGGGAATACACAGGCGAAGAAAAGGTTATGCTTCACACAGTTTGCAAAAGAATAGAAGCAATAAGATTAAGAAGCAAAATAAGAGAAATTGATCCTCATGCATTTATAATAATTTCAACAAGCAGTGAAATTATTGGCAGGGGCTTCAGAAGTGTATAACAAAAACCGCAGAGCAATCTGCGGTTTTTGCTGTAAGGAATTGACAACGGAAAAATAATATAGTATAATTTTATTATACAGAGTGTTATAAAATGGATAGATAGGTGGTTGTTTTGAACCATCTTTTTAAGAGAATAGGGGAAGGAGATCAGTGTGAACAAAAAATTATATTTCAGGACACTTCTTATATCTACAGCAACGATGCTTTCACTGGTATTCGTTATTTTCTTATATTACGCAACAAGCTTTATGAACATTGGCGGCGGAGCAGATATAAAAGAGCTTGATAAGGTTAAACCAAACAGTAGAGAAAATATTGTAGTTTTCGGAACAGATAAAAGCGGATTAAGAAGCGACACAATAATGTTGTTTTCAGTATCTTCAAAACAGAATAATATAAATGTAGTATCTATACCCCGCGACCTTAAGGTTAAAATAGGCAATAATTATCAAAAGATAAATGCGGCACTTGCTCTTGGTAAAGAAAATCTTGCAGTTAAAACGGTTAAGGAAGTTACAGGAGTTCCTATTCATCATTATGTAACAGTAAATTTTGACGCGGTTGAGGACATAGTTGATGCTTTGGGTGGCATAGATTTTTATGTTCCAAGTAATATGAACTATGAAGATCCGTATCAAGACCTTTATATTCATTTAAACAAAGGTCAGCAACATTTGAACGGAAAACAGGCGGTACAGCTTTTGAGATACAGAGGCTATGCAATGGCTGATATTGAGAGATCAAATGTACAAAGAGACTTTATTCAGGCACTTGTTGACCAGAAGCTTACTGTTTCAAATATTGATAAAATTCCTGAAATATACAGTGCGGTTAATAAAAATATAAAATCCAATATGACTCTTGCAGATGTTATGGTTTACGCAACAAAGGTTATGGGTATGAAGGATATGAAGTTCAATTCATTCCAGTGTCCTTATTATTTAAGCGGTGATTATTTACAACTTAAAACCGACGAGGCTATGGCGTTGTTTAACAGTAATTTCAAATAAAAAAACATTGTGAAGTAATTTCACAATGTTTTTTTATAATAAGTTGTTTTCTTTGAAAGAGTAGTAATCATATTCGTCGAAGATGATTGAGTCTATAAACTGTATGCCCAAAGCACCAAGCTTTCCTGCAAGGATAGATGTTGATGAAATGTCTTCTTCAGATGGAAAAAGCTTACTTGAAATATGATTGTGACCAATTATGATTGAGGATGCTTTAAGGCTGACTGCTTTTCTGGTAATCCTGTCCATATTAACAGAGACTATGCTCCAGTCTTCGTCTGAAAAGGTTTCGTGCCTTATAAGAGTCAGCTTTGGTGACAAGTACAGAACGATAAAATCCTCACATCTTGCACCTAATGCCTGAACTCTTAAGAAGTTGAGACAATCTGACATTTTGGAAAGAGGTTTCTTTTGTACGAAAGCACCTGCGTGATAAGCTTCAAAGGCAGGAATAAAGGATGATAAGAAATAAGCACTTTCTTTACCTATGCCGTTAATTTCGCACAATTCCTCTGCGGTAGCATTAAGTACTTCACGAAAACTGCCGAAGTCATTTATCAGCCGTCTTGAAAGTGTGTAAGTGTCGCTTCTTGGAATGGCAAAGAATAAAAGATATTCCAGTAAATCTGCTTCTGTCATATTTTCAAAGCCAAACTCTTCTATTTTCTGACGCACACGGTCTCTGTGCCCTAAATATGCAGGTTTTTCCTTATCGGCCACAAGCCTACACTCCTTTCGGTAAAAAAATAACCCTATAAATAGGGTATGTTGGTGACTCTAAGGGGATTCGAACCCCTATTACCGCCTTGAGAGGGCGATGTCCTAACCATTAGACGATAGAGCCTTGTCTAAAGATATTATAAATAAACAGTATAAAAAAGTCAAGAGTTTTGATAAAATATTTTGACTTTTTTCAGATATGGTGATATAATCTATTTTGTATGTTTATAAATAAATTTTCGGAGATGAAAAATATGAATTATATGGGATTAAACGAAATAAGAGAAAAGTTTTTAAGCTACTTTGAGTCAAAGGATTGCTTAAGACTTGACAGCTTTTCACTTGTGCCAAAAAATGATGCAAGTTTGCTCCTTATCAACTCAGGTATGGCACCTATGAAAAAATGGTTTACAGGAGCAGAAGTTCCACCAAGAAAGAGAGTTACAACCTGTCAGAAATGTATCAGAACACCTGATATTGAATGTGTTGGTAAAACTGCAAGACACGGAACTTTCTTTGAAATGCTGGGAAACTTCTCATTTGGTGACTATTTTAAGAGAGAAGCTATAGCCTGGGCGTGGGAATTCTTTACAAAGGTTATGGAAATTCCTGAAGACATTCTCTGGGTTACAGTTTACGAAGATGACGATGAAGCTAAAGATATCTGGGTAAATGAAATCGGCATCAACCCTGAAAGAGTTGTTAAAATGGGTAAAGAAGATAACTTCTGGGAACACGGCACAGGTCCTTGCGGTCCTTGTTCAGAAATTCACGTTGACAGAGGACCAAAATACAGCTGCGGAAAGCCTGACTGTAAGCTTGGTTGCGACTGTGACAGATTTATGGAAGTGTGGAACCTTGTATTTACACAGTTTGACAAAGATGAAGACGGTAACTACAACCGCTTAGCTAACCCTAACATCGATACAGGTATGGGACTTGAAAGACTTGCTTGTGTTATGCAGGGTGTGGACAACCTTTTTGAGGTTGACACAGTTCAAAACACAATGAAGCACATCAGTAAAATTGCAGGTGTAAATTATAAAGAAAACGAAAAAACAGACATTTCACTTCGTGTTATAACAGACCATATCAGAAGCACAGTTATGATGGTTTCGGACGGTGTTATTCCATCAAACGAAGGCAGAGGCTATGTTTTAAGAAGACTTTTAAGAAGAGCGGCAAGACACGGCAGACTCTTAAATGTTAAAGGTGAATTCTTATATAATGTAGCAGACACAGTTATTGACGAATCAAAGCAGGGATACCCTGAGCTTGATGAAAAGAGAGAATATATCAAAAAAGTTATCAGAATTGAAGAAGAAAAATTCTCAAAAACAATTGATAATGGCCTTGCTATCTTAAACACATATATCAAAGAAACAAAAGATGCAGGAAAAGACACTTTAGATGGTAAAGATGCATTTAAGTTAAACGATACTTACGGCTTCCCAATCGACCTTACAGTTGAAATCTGTGAAGAACAGGGCCTTAAGGTTGACAGAGAAGAATTTGACAAGCAGCTCAAAATCCAGAAGGATACTGCTCGTGCAAGTAGAAAAGACGGCTCAAGCTGGGATGATGAAGGTGCTTTAAATGTTAAAGCAGAGGCAACAAAGTTTGTTGGCTACAACAGTCTTGAAGCAGAATCTGAAATCGTTGCTCTTGTAAGCTCAAATGAAGAAGTTGAAGCTATTGGTGCAGGTGAAGAAGGAATTATTATCGTAAAAGAATCACCATTCTATGCCGAAATGGGTGGTCAGTCAGGCGATAAAGGTAAAATTACAACTAAAAACGGCAAAGCAAAGGTTGTTGACACAAAGAAAAACGGCGATGATGTGTATTTCCACATCGTATCTGTTGAAGAAGGTTCAATTTCAAAAGGTGATATTGCAAAACTTTCTGTTTGCAAGAAAAACAGAATGTCAATCTGCAGAAACCACTCAACAACACATCTTCTTCACAAGGCATTAAAAGAAGTTTTAGGCTCACACGTTGCACAGGCAGGTTCAGAGGTTACATCAAAGCACTTAAGATTTGACTTCTCACACTTTGAAGCTATGACAGCTGATGAAATCAAGCTTGTTGAAAAGAAAGTAAACGATGCTATTTTAGAAGCTATGCCAATCAATGTTCAGGAGCTTGATATTGAAGAAGCTAAAAAGCTTGGTGCAACTGCACAGTTTGGTGAAAAATATAAAGATGTTGTAAGAGTAGTTTCTATGGGTGATTATTCAATAGAATTCTGTGGTGGTACACATCTTACAAATACTGCACAGGCAGGTCTCTTTAAAATCGTTTCTGAAAATGGTGTTGCTGCAGGTGTTCGTCGTATTGAAGCGTTAACAGGTGCAGGTGTTCTTGAATATATCAAATCAAAAGATGAAATTGTTGAAAGAACTGCATCGGTTTTAAAGACAAATCTTTTAAATGAAATCGACAAAAAAGCAGAAAATATGGCAAATGAGCTTAAAGCTCTCCAGAAAGAAATCGAATCATTAAAAGCTAAAGCTGCCAATGCAAAAGCTAATGATATTTTATCAGCTATGAAGAATATTGATGGTGTTGATGTTCTTGCAGCACACATCAGCGGTATGGCTGCAGATGACTTAAAGACAACTGCAGACGGTATCAAAGAAAAATATCCTTGCTGCGTTGTTGTACTTGCATCAGATTGCGAAGATAAAATTACATTTGTTGCAATGGCTACAAAAGATGCGGTTGCCAAAGGTGCTCACGCAGGTAATATCATAAGAGAAGTTACTGCAATTGCCGGTGGTAAAGGCGGCGGAAAACCTGATATGGCTCAGGGTGGCGGTAAAGATAAAGAGAAGATTGCCGAAGCAATAGAAGCGGTAGAAGGTATCGTAAAATCGCAGATTAAATAAGGAGAAAAACTTATGTGCATATTCTGTAAAATAATTGAAAAAGAAATTCCAAGTGCAATTTTATATGAAGATGATAAGGTTATAGCATTTAAGGATGTTAATCCTGTTGCACCTGTTCATTTTCTTGTAGTTCCTAAAAAGCACATTTCATCACTTGCAGAAATTGAAACAGGAGATGAAGCACTGCTCGGTCACATTTTAAAGGTTTGCAGTGATGTTGCAAAAACTTTTCCTGAATGTGAAAATGGTTACAGAGTAATCAACAACTGTGGCGAAAATGCAGGACAAACAGTTCATCACATTCATTTCCATGTTATCGGCGGAGTGAATATGGGTGAAAAACTTATTTAAAAAAGCACTTGACATAATCAAAGTTTTAGTGTAATATATAAATGTTACAATTATGAGTTATAGATACCAAATTTTTGGTATGCATATAGCGGAGGGAGGGAAATTTATGTCAGAAGTAAAGATTAAAGAAAATGAATCTTTGGACAGCGCTCTTCGCAGATTTAAACGTCAGTGTGCAAAAGCAGGTGTTTTATCAGAATTAAGAAAGAGAGAACACTACGAAAAGCCAAGCGTTAAGAGAAAAAAGAAATCTGAAGCAGCTAGAAAAAGAAAGTTTAAGTAACAAATTAAAAGACTGATGCAATATGCATCAGTCTTTTTATTTGTTTATCTTGATTCTCTCTGTTCGCTATATAGTGTGCTTAATTTTGTAAAGTGCTTCCCAGTTGCCATCAAGGGCAAGTGGTACGTCTCTTATAAAAATGCCCTTAAAGTCTTTGCTTTCAATAAGCCGTACCTTATTTAAAAGAGTTTCAGTGTTTTCTATCCAGACAATATGCAGACCGTCGTTTTCGTAAGTATAATAAAAAATATCATCTGCTTCGTTGTAAAAAACGGTTGCCTGATATTTAAACGAGTTCATTGTTGCTTGATTTAATGATATGTATGATTTTTCTTTCTTTGTGATATTTGTATCTGTACAACAAAATAAAAGCTCTATGAGAATCTTATCTTTTAAATGATAGAAATTATTTACGAAATCATTGAGTAAAGTAATGGGAAGATAAGGTGCAAAATCATTTCGGTAAAAAGAAAAAACCATATAATCCTTAATTTTAATAGCTGTCTCGCAGGGAGTTGTGAAAAAATACTTGTCTTTGGTTTGAGTGTTAACAATAAAATCTATGTTTTTAAGCTCTCTTGAAGAGGGAGTAGTTTTAAAGTATCCGTGTATTTCTATTTTAAACACCTCACTTGTTGCAAATATGTTATATTTATGATAAAATAATAAAAAATATATTAGGAGAATTATTATGAAAATTTTATACCCTGATTTATTATATGATAAAATAGAGGATATAGACCTTGCGGCTCTTAAAGAAAGAGGAATTAAGGGCTTTATTCTTGATATAGACAATACTTTAGTAGTTCCTCACACTCCTGCAGATGAAAGGGCGAAAGCATTTGTATGTAAGCTTTTGTCGGCAGGGTTTAAGGCTTGTATTGTTTCAAACAATATTCCTGCAAGAGCAAAAAGCTTTGCAGACGGAGTTGGTCTTGACTGGGTTTGTGATGGAAATAAACCTGCATCAAAACCGTTCCTTCTTGCAATAGAAAAGCTTAAGCTTAAGAATGAAGAAATTGCAGTAGTCGGCGACCAGATATTTACAGATGTATGGGGAGGAAACAGACAGAAAATGACAACTATTCTGGTAAATCCTATCTGTAACAAAGAAAATTACTTTGTTAAATTTAAAAGAATTTTAGAAAAACCTATAATTAAGAGGTGCAAAAAATGATTAAATTCGGACCTGCAGGTAATCCTGACAACTTTTACGCAAAAGGCTATAAGGCATCGACGGATATGCCAAAATGGCTTAATGAAATAGGTCTTAATGCTTATGAATACCAATGCAGTAAAGGTGTAAAAATAACAGAGAAAACATCTAGAGAATTAGGAAAGAGTGCTACAGAAAACGGAATTTCTTTAAGTGTTCATTCACCGTATTTTATAAGTCTTTCTTCAGTAGAAGAAGAAAAAAGAGATAACAGTATAAATTATATATTAAGCACCCTTCGTGCGGCAGATTATATGGGAGCAACCAGAATTGTTGTTCATTCAGGCTCTTGTGCAAAAATATCAAGAGAAGAGGCTTTAAGTCTTGCCAAGGATACCATAAAAAGAGCAGTTGATGCTGCGAAGGCAGAAAAGCTTGACCATATAAGAATATGCCCTGAAACTATGGGCAAAATCAATCAGCTCGGAACAGTTGATGAGGTTATTGAGCTTTGCAAAATTGATGAAATTTTGTTGCCTTGCATAGATTTCGGCCATGTTAATGCAAGAGAAATGGGTTCACTTAATAAAGCAGAGGATTTTGAAAACATCTGCAATATAATAGCAAATGAGCTTGGCGAGGAAAGAGGTAAGAATTTTCACGTTCATTTCACAAGAATTGAATTTTCCGCAGGTGGAGAGAAAAAACATATTGTTTATGATGATGACTCTTTTGGTCCTTGCTTTGACCCTTTTGCAGAAATTATTGCAAAGAAGAACTTAACACCAACAATAATATGTGAATCTCCTGGAACACAGGATATTGATTCGTTAACATATAAAAGAATACTTGAGGGGATAAGATGACAGAGAAACTAATTCCATATATAAAAGAAGGATGCTTTGCATATCTTACCGAGCCTGAGGATATGAAATATTTTACAGGCTTTACAGGCGAAGGTGGTGTGCTTGTATCCGAAAATAAAAAAATAATATTAACCGATGGCAGATATGTAACCTCTGCCAAGAGGGAAACAAAAGATTGTGAAATAGTAAGCATCATAAATCACAGCGAGTATATTAAAGAAAATAATATGAAAATCTGCTTCAAACCTCAGATGAGCTATGCATCTGTTAAAAGGCTTGAAGAAGCGGGAATAACTCTTTATCCTTTTGATGTGGATTTTGATATGCTTCGCAGAAAAAAGACAGAAGAAGAAATAAAGTATCTGAAAAAAGCCGCGGAGATTGCAGATGAGGCATTTTATGAAATTCTTAATGTGATTGATGAAGGAATGTCAGAAAGAGAAATTGCCGCGAACATAAACTATTTTATGGCGATTAAGGGAAGCGAAAAACCGTCTTTTGATACAATTTGTGTGGCAGGGGTAAACACTTGTATGCCTCACGGTGTTCCATCAAGCTACAAGCTTAAAAAAGGCGATTTTATAACAATGGATTTTGGTGCTACCTATAAAGGCTACCATAGCGATATGACGAGAACAGTGGCACTTGGAGATTTAACAGAAGAAATGGCTCTTGTTTATGAGGTTGTTCATATAGCTCAAAACGAAACACAAAAAGAAATTAAAGCAGGACTTAAATGCAGTGAGATTGACAGCCTTGCAAGAGAAATAATAAAGGTTAATGGCTATGAAGAATATTTTGTTCACAGCACAGGACATGGTGTAGGACTTAAAATTCACGAGTATCCCAATCTTTCACAAAGAAGTGAAGATGTTCTTCAGGTTGGTGATGTTGTGACGGTAGAACCGGGAATTTATTTACCTGAAAAATTCGGTGTTAGAATAGAAAATACGGTGGTTGTAAATGAAAATGGGGCAGAAAGTTTACAAAATACCCCTAAAGACCTTATAATATTATAAAAAACACTTGAAATTTTTGTAAATATAGTATAAAATATTAAGAGAATAATTTTATTGGAGGATTAATACTTATGATATCAGCAGGTGAATTTAGAAATGGTATTACATTTGAATTTGAAGGCAATGTATATCAGATCGTAGAATTTCAGCACGTAAAACCTGGTAAAGGTGCAGCTTTCGTTAGAACAAAGCTTAAAAATGTTATTACAGGCGGCGTAGTTGAAAAAACTTTCAGACCAACAGAAAAATGTGAAAAAGCTCACATTGACAGAAGAGATATGCAGTTCTCTTATGTAGATGGCGATCTTTACTATTTTATGGACAATGAAACATTCGATATGATGCCTATCGCTGCATCACAGATTGGCGATGCACTTAAGTTTGTTAAAGAAAATATGGATTGCAAAATCCTTTCATACAAAGGTAATGTGTTCGGCATTGAACCACCAAACTTTGTTGAACTTTTAGTTACAGAAACAGAACCTGGTGTTAAAGGTGATACAGCTACAGGCGCAACAAAACCTGCAACACTTGAAACAGGTGCAACAATCATGGTTCCTCTCTTTATCAACGAAAATGATATGATCAGAGTTGATACAAGAACAGGCGAATACATGGAAAGAGCATAATAAACCGATTTAATCGGAAAGGAGAGATTTTAATGGGTACATTAAAAGAAACTGCTTCATATTTAAACGGCCTTGCAGAAGGTCTTGAATTAGACGAAAGCAAAAAAGAAACAAAAGTTATCTTCAAGTTAATCGAAATGGTTAACGAATTAGCAGAAAGAGTAGAAGACCTTGAAGATTATGTTGACGAGCTTGATGAAAAGGTTGATGAAATCGACCACGATTTAGGCGAAGTTGAAGAATATGTTTATGACGATGAAGATGAATACGATGATTACGACGACGAAGACGATTTCGACTTCGAAGACGATGACGATGTATATGAATTCTCATGCGATAACTGCGGTGACAGCGTTTTCATTGACGGCGAACTTTTAGATTCAGAAGAACCAGTAATCTGCCCTAACTGCGGTGAAGAAATCAAACTTGATTTTGAATGCTGCGGCGGAGATTGCGATTGCTGCGAAGACTGCGAATAATTGAATTAATACAGAGTGTTAGCGCACTCTGTATTTTTTTGTAAAAATTTTAAAAAATATGTTGACAAATTTGAAAGTGTATGTTATATTATATTTGTAATCATTACAAAAATGAAACGGTTACAAAAGAGGTGATAATGTGGATGCCAAAACAATGCTTTTAGAAAGAGGAATCAGGCCATCGGTTACAAGAGTGAAGATAATGGAGTTTTTACAAAGTGTCAGGACTCATCCAACTGTTGAAGATATTTATGAGTATCTTATTCCTGAAATGCCAACACTTTCAAAAACTACAGTCTATAACACGCTAAAGCTTTTCTCAGAAAATGAAATTATAAAGCTTTTAACAATAGACTCAGAACAGGTAAGAGCAGACGGGTTTAACGATGTCCACGGTCATTTCCTTTGTAACAAATGCAGAAAGCTTTTCGATTTTCCATTGTCTGATTTAGCAAAGGAATGTCTTGAAGGGTTTGATGTAAAAACAAGAGAGGTGTACTACA
>JAZSLZ010000038.1:0-31283 GCA_045535635.1 Clostridia bacterium | reverse complement strand
CAAGAAATTATATCGAATTTGTGTTAAACAAATATATCTCGTTTGCAACGCAAACATATAACAAACCCTCTCAAGTTGCCTGTTTTGGCGGTTGAGAGGGTTTCTGTTTTTTCGAAAGTGTCCTTAAGGACACTTTTCCTTATGGTTGGCATTTTCCTATTTTAGTAAGCTAAGTGCTTCTTCATATACCATAGGTGAAGAAATCACATCATTTGCAATAAGATTTTTATCCTTGAAAACAAAAATATAGTATTTAAGCTCAGGGATGGTGTAGTCTTCAACATTGCAGAAATAAAGCTCAACAGATGTGTTTTTGTGCTTTGCAAGGTTTAAATCCAAAGAAGAAAGGATTGCAAGGTTGTTTTCATCTAAAGCAACTGTAAAAATCTCTTTAGTATTTTCAAGCACCTGAAGATTTGGAGTTAAAACAGAATATATCTGTTTTAGATAAATGTTTGAGCTTGTACTGTCTTTCAAAAGAAGAAGTTTTTCAATAAAAGCTCCGAAATTATTAAAGTTTTCTGATGCCTTTTCAAAATCCTCTGAAGAAAAATCACGCATTGTGTCAGTATATACAAACCCTGCTCTGTCTCGTGCGAAAGAGTAAAATTCTCCGTAATTGTCCGAAACGGTAAGCCTGATGTTGTTAAGATTGTCAACAAGAACGAAAAGCGTTGCACAGGTTTGATTGAAGTTCTTATTGTAGTCTTCTATAAATCTGTATTTTGTTCTGCTGTCAACCTGATAGTTAATAAGCAAAAAGCCTGATTCTATTTTTATGCTATTAACCTCAAAGCCAATAAAGTCCATTGAATTTATGAGAGATTTAACGGCAGCTTTGTCGGATGCTTCAATATGAACATATCTGAAAAGGTTTTCTGCAAGGTCCTTTGCATTGCCTGAAATAATAGAAGGCGTGGTTGTTTCCTCAACAACCAGCTTTTTTGCCACAGATTCCCTGTGTGCAAAATATCCCCCTGTAACCATTGTGGCTATAAGAAGTAAAGAAACTATTGAAATTATAATTCTGTGTTTCATAAAATCACCTTTAAATTTTGAAAATTATTCCAATTATTGCACCTAAAATTATTACTACTATAGGATTAAGCTTTTTATAAGAAAGCACAAGAAGAGTAAAAACAAGAAGCATAACAAGTGCCTTAATATTAAGTACAAGCTCAGGGAAAACAGTTGTTTGCAGTAAGCTATATGCTGCAACGGTGATAAGTCCTGCAACGGTAGGACGGAGACCGTAGAAAAGATTTTGAGTCAGTTTGTTTTCTCTGAATTTTTCAAGTATTTTTGAAATTATAACAATAACAATATACGAGGGCAAAACAAGACCCAGTGTTGCAATAATTCCGCCCATTATTCCATAAGTTGTAACACCTGCATAGGTTGCGGTGTTAACGCCGATTGGTCCTGGGGTTGATTCTGCAACTGCAATCATATTTGCAAGTTCGCTTTGGGAAAACCAATGGTATTTATCGGACATATCCATTAAAAACGGAATGGTTGCAAGACCTCCGCCAACTGCAAAAAGCCCTGTCTTAAAGAATTCGAGGAACATAATTAAAAGCGTGTGCATTATTTTCCCTCCTTCTTTATAGCTTTAAACAAAAGTGCAAGTGCCGCGCAGATTAAAATAACAATAACAGATGAAAGGTCGAATAAAAGGGCAAGTATTATTGAAAGAGCAAATAAAACCCCTGTGAAAACATCAACAACGCCTTTTTTTGTAACGGTTATTATTGTTTTTATTATAAGGGCAATAACTGCAACTCTTATGCCTGAAAAAGCATACTGCACCCATAAAATATCCATAAAGTTTCTTAGAATAAGAGCAATTAAAGTTATAATAAAAACGCTTGGGAAAACAACACCAAGTGTTGCAAAAGCCGCACCAGGCAGACCTTTTCTTTTCATACCGATAAAGGTTGCAACATTAACCGCAATAACACCCGGTGTAAGCTGACCTATTGCATAGTAGTCCAGTACTTCATCTTCTGTAGCATAGCCGTTTTTATCAACAATTTCCCTCTGAATCATGGGAAGCATTGCATACCCTCCGCCAAAGGTAAATGAGCCTATTTTAGCAAAAATTAAAAATAGCTTTAAAAGTTCTTTCATATATTATATATCCTTTTTGCATTTTCAAAAGTTAATTTTTTAATGTGGTCGAGTGTAGTGCCTCTTATTTCAGCCAAAGCCTCTGCAGTGTGCAAAACCTTGGTTGAGTCGTTTCTTTGTCCCCTGAAAGGATGGGGAGTAAGATAAGGTGCATCTGTTTCAATCAATAAAAGCTCGTCAGGAATAAAGGCAGCAACCTCTTTTAATTTACCTGCGTTTTTAAATGAAACAGGCCCTGCAAAAGAAATATAGTAACCCTTTTTAACAAAGATTTTTGCAGTTTCTAAACTAACAGAGCAACAATGAATAATAACCTTGTTATGGTCCTTTTCAAGTAAAACATCAACAATATCCCCTGTTGCATCTCTGTTATGAACAGAAATAGGAAGGTCAAGCTCTTTGGCTAAATCAATCTGCTTTTTAAAAGCATCAATCTGTATTTCTCTTGATGGATTGTCCTCCCAGTAGTAGTCAAGACCTATTTCGCCTATTGCAACAACCTTGTCTTCTTTTGCAAGTTCTCTTAATGCATCTATGTCAAGCCTGTCTGCACATTCAGGGTGATATCCTACAGTTGCATAGATATGGTCAAATTTCTTTGCATATTCTATGGACTGTTTAGAGCTTTCAAGATTTGTACCGATATTTACTGCATAAGCAACACCGTTTTGAGGTAAGCTTTCAATCACCTCAAAACGGTCGTCGTTAAATCTTGCATCATCGTAATGTGCGTGAGTATCAAACAACATCAGCCTACCACACTTCCAGGCTTAATATCGCCGATTGTTGTAAGAGCTGTTAAATTATCTCCTTCAAAAGCAGATAAAATCATACCCTTTGATTCAATACCCATAATTTTTCTTGGCTTTAAGTTTGCAATAATAATAAGGTTTTTGCCAACCATTTCATCAGGCTTGTACCAATGCTTGATGCCGGATAAAATTGTTCTTGTTTCAAAACCAAGGTCAAGTTCAAACTTTAAGAGTTTTTCGCTCTTTTTAACTTCTTCGCAGGAAATAACCTTTGCAACTCTGAAATCTGCTTTTTCAAATTCGTCAAAAGAGATTTCTTCTTTTAAAGGTTCATAAACTTCTGTTTCTTCCTCTTTGTTCATTTCTTCGATTTCAGCCATTTTTGCAGCTTCATCTATTCTTGCAAAGAGAGGAGTTGCAGTGCCAACCTGTGTGCCTGATACATAGCCACCAAATTTTTCGATGCTTTCGTAAGAATTAACATCACAGTTAATCTGCTTTAAGATGTTTTCTGCAGTTTCAGGCATAAACGGTGTAAGAAGAACTGCGGATATTCTTAAGCCTTCGCAAAGGTTGTATAAAACAGTTGAAAGTCTGTCCTTTAAAGCTTCGTCTTTTGCAAGAACCCAAGGAGCAGTTTCGTCAATGTACTTGTTGCATCTCTTTAAAAGATTGATAATAGCATCAAGTGCTTCTGCGGTTCTGAATTCATCCATTTTAGCTTTAACTGTCTTAACAGTTTCTTCTGCAACAGAAATTAAATCTGCATCAGTTTCGCCAAGAGCATTTTTGTTTTCAAGAACACCGCCAAAGTATTTGTTTGCCATTGAAACAGTTCTGTTTAAAAGGTTGCCAAGTACATTTGCAAGGTCTGCATTGTATTTAGTAATAATTGAGTCATAAGTAATGCTTCCGTCGTTACCATACGGCATTTCAGATAAAAGATAGTATCTTACTGCATCAACACCAAAGAGCTTAACTAAATCGTCTGCATAAATAACATTGCCCTTTGATTTAGACATTTTATCGTTACCGAATAAAAGCCAAGGATGACCGAATACCTGTTTAGGAAGCGGCTGATTTAATGCCATAAGCATAATAGGCCAGTAAATTGTGTGGAATCTTAAAATATCCTTACCTATAATATGAACATCTGCAGGCCAGTATTTTTTATAAAGGTCTGATGGATTTTCGTTATCATAGCCAAGTGCTGTAATATAATTTGAAAGTGCATCAATCCAAACATATACAACGTGTTTTTCGTCAAAGCTTACAGGAACACCCCAAGTAAAAGATGTTCTTGAAACACAAAGGTCCTGAAGTCCCGGCTTTAAGAAGTTGTTAACCATTTCTTTCTTTCTTGATTCAGGCTGAATAAAGTCAGGATTTTCTTCAATGTACTGCATAAGTCTGTCCTGATATTTGCTCATTTTGAAGAAATATGCTTCTTCCTTTGCAGGTTTAACTTCTCTTCCGCAGTCAGGACATTTGCCGTCAACTAACTGGCTTTCTGTGTAGAAGGTTTCACAAGGAACGCAGTACATACCTTCATAATGACCTTTATAAATATCGCCCTGATCATAGAACTGCTTGAAAATTTTCTGTACCTGTTCAACATGGTAATCGTCTGTTGTTCTGATGAACTTGTCATAGGTTGTGTTCATCATATCCCAGATAGTTTTGATTTCACCTGCAACACCGTCAACATAGGCCTTAGGTGTTAAACCACAGTTTTCTGCGATTTCCTGAATTTTAATACCATGCTCGTCTGTGCCGGTTAAAAAGTACACATCGTAGCCTCTTTGTCTTTTATATCTTGCAATTGCATCTGTAAATACTACTTCAAATGTGTTACCGATATGTGGCTTTCTTGAAGTGTATGCAATGGCGGTGGTTATATAAAATTTTTCGCTCATTATAATCTCTCCTTATCCGATTTTGTAAGAATCTTTAAGTGATGCAGTAAGATTGAAAATCATCTTTTCTTTTGTTGAGTTTTTGTCAACTGTAAAATATCCGTTTCTCATAAACTGGAAGCTGTCACCAATCTTTGCATCTTTAAGGTCTGCGTCAATTTTGCAGTCCTTTAAAATAACTAAAGATTCAGGATTTAAGTTTTCAAGGTAATCTTCAAGCTCACCTGGGTTTGCAGTTAAGAATAATTTATCATATTTATAAACATCTGCAGTTAAGCAGTTGTTTGCATCAACCCACTGAATTGTACCTTTAACTTTTCTTCCGTCAGGTGCGTTACCGCCCTTTGTTTCAGGATCGTAAGTACAGATAAGCTCAACAACTTCACCGTTTTCGTCTTTGATGATTTCGTCAACCTTAATGAAGTATCCGCCTTTAAGACGAACCTCATTATCTGCAGTAAGTCTTTTATATCCTTTAACAGGAACTTCCATAAAGTCTGTTTTTTCGATGTAAAGGTTTTTAGAGAAACTGATTTTTTTCTTTCCTGCACTTTCGTCATTAGGATTAATGTCAACTTCGATTAATTCGCTTTCGCCCTCAGGGTAGTTTTTAAGAGTAACCTTTAAAGGCTCTAAAACTGCCATAGCTCTTGGTGCGTTCATATTTAAGTTTTCTCTTACACAATGTTCAAGAAGTGCAAAATCAACAACAGAGAACGCCTTTGAAACGCCTATTCTGTTAACAAAGTCAATAAGAGCTGCTGCAGGATAGCCGCGTCTTCTCATACCTGAAATTGTTGACATTCTTGGATCGTCCCAACCGTCAACGATATTTTCAGTAATAAGCTTTAAGCATTTTCTTTTACTTGTAAGTGAATTTGTTAAGTTAAGTCTTGCAAATTCAATCTGTCTTGATGGTGTTTCGTAGCCACATTCTTTTAAAACCCAGTCATAAAGAGGTCTGTGGTCCTCAAATTCAAGTGAGCAGAGAGAATGTGTAACACCTTCTGCAGTATCAGAAATAGGGTGTGCGAAATCGTACATAGGATAAACGCACCACTTGTCGCCTGTTCTGTGGTGTGTTGCGTGAAGCACTCTGTAAATAACAGGGTCTCTCATATTAAGGTTAGGAGATGCCATATCGATTTTTGCTCGTAAAACCTTTGAGCCTGTTTCAAATTCACCGTTTGTCATTCTTTCAAAAAGGTCAAGGTTTTCTTCAATGCTTCTGTTTCTGTATGGGCTTTCTTTACCTGGCGTGGTAAGTGTGCCTCTGTACTCTCTGATTTCTTCTGCAGTTAATTCGTCAACATAAGCTTTCCCGTCTTTAATAAGCTTAATTGCACATTTGTGAATTTCAGGGAAGTAGTCAGATGCGTATAAAACCTGATCCCACTGAAAACCAAGCCATTTAATGTCTTCCATAATAGAATCAACATATTCAACATCTTCTTTTGTTGGGTTTGTATCGTCAAGTCTTAAATTACATGTTCCCTTGTACTTTTCAGCAGTTGAAAAGTCAATGTTGATTGCCTTAACGTGACCGATGTGAAGGTAACCGTTTGGTTCAGGAGGAAATCTTGTCTGAACCTTGTTGTAAACGCCGTCAGCTAAATCCTTGTCAATGGCGTCGTGTATAAAATTAGAAATGTTTTCAAAATTTTCCATCAGTTTAACTCCTTAATATAGTTTTCCATTCTTTCAACGGATTTATTCTTTCCAAGTGTTTTCAAGATACCCCAAAGGTCAGGAGTTCTTGTTCTGCCTGTTACGGCAACTCTTACAACAGTACTTACATCGCCAACATGACCGCCGAAAGCTTCAGGATTAGCTTTGTACTCTTTAACCTCTGCTGCAAAGCCAACCTTAACTGCAACTTCTTTAAGTGTTGCAAACCATGTGTCCTTGTCAGCGTTTTCGTCATAGATTTCTTTATATATTTCAATAATTTCTTTCTGTTTTGCTTTGTCAACGTTTGGAATTTCTTCGTATTTACCATCGAAGAGTTCGTCAAACATATAGCTAAATGAGTTTCTTACTTCGTTGAACTTGCCAATGTCTTTTCTTGGCTTGTCAGGATTTCTGTCAAATCCTAACATTGCAACAGAGAAGTCCTTATCTCTTGTTAAGAGAGTGTAAAGCTCTTCATCATATTCCTTTGCCCACTTGATAGCAAGTTCATAAACCTGCTCTGCAGTATATGATGCGATTTTGTTTTTACAAACATCGTTTAACTTAACTAAATCGAAAAGTCCGCCTGAGTTACTCATTTTGCTCATTTCAAGCTTAAACTCTGACCAGTGAGCAGTTTTGTTGTTTCTTCTGAAATCTTCAAAGGTGTAGTTTGCAAGATTTAAAAGATATTCAATAACACCTTCAACAGGATAACCCTCTTCGCTGTAGTAGGTAACAGCCGCTTCAGGGTCCTTTCTCTTTGAGATTTTTCTCTTACCGCCCTCGTCCTCTTTCATAATAGGAGCTATGTGAGCGTATTTTGGAGCTTTTAATTTTAATAAGTAGAACATCTGAAGATGAATAGGTGCAGATGAAATCCATTCATCACCTCTTATAACAACAGTTGTTCCCATAAGATAATCGTCAACAACGTGAGCAAAGTGGTATGTTGGAATACCGTCTGACTTTAAGATAACAACATCAACAATGTTTTCAGGCATTTCAATGTTTCCTCTTATGCCGTCTTTAAAAGAAATTCTCTTTTCAGGATTTCCGGGTGATTTCATTCTTACAACATAAGGCATACCTTTTTTGATGTTTTCTTCAATCTGTTCTAAAGAAAGATTTCTGCATTTTGCAAATTCACTGTGGTAACCTGGGAGAATTTTCTTTTCTTCCTGAATGTTTCTGATTTCAGTTAATTCTTCTTCTGTGCAAAAACATGGGTATGCAAGGCCATCCATAACCATCTTTTTAGCAAAAGCCTGATAGATTTCTGCTCTTTCTCTCTGCTTATATGGACCGTAGTCTCCAATGCATTTGTCAAAGTCAACAAAACCTTCGTCTATTTTAATATGGAAATTCTTAAGACCTTCAAGAATTCTTTCAACACCGTTTTCAACTTCTCTTTTCTTGTCGGTATCTTCAATTCTTAAAATGAAAACACCACCTGACTGATGAGCAATTCTTTCAGAGATAAGAGAAGCAAACAATCCGCCAATGTGAAGGAAGCCTGTTGGGCTTGGTGCAAATCTTGTAACCTGTGCACCTTCCTTTAAATTTCTTTTAGGATAAATTTCCTGATAATCTTCAATTGTTTTTGTGATGTTTGGGAACATAAGCTCCGCTAATTTATTGTAATCCATTTAAACACCTCGGTACATATTTATAGATAATATATTCTACTACATTTTAATAGATTTGTAAAGGGTTAACTCCAAGAGATTTAATAAAATTCAATTGCTTGTCATATAAATTTCTTAAATAGTCGAGAAACAATTCAACATTTTCATAGTTTGTAGACTTTTTGTAGTGTACATAGATGTTGTAACGAATATCAAGGTCAACCACATCAAGGTTTGAAACACCTGCATTTGTAAAAGATTGAATACCTCCGTATCCTATTGCCATTCCTGTCTGAAGATAATATTCCATACTTTTGGTATCGTTGCAAATTACGGAAAAGTTTGGGGTAAAGCCTGTCTGTCTGCATTTTTCAACAAAAAGCTGATGAGTAAAGTCGTTTTCACCCATTGTTATAAAGGACTGATTGCTCAACTGACTGAGTTGAAGCTTCTGCCCTGTTAAAGGACTGTCCGAATGAACCTTAAGGCATTTTTTTATAGGGAAACACGCAAAGGTTTCAAAACCGTCTGGAGTGTCAGGATGACAGTCAATAATCATATCAAAGCTTTCAGGACGATTTAAAGAAAAATTATCTCTTATTTCAAACAAAGTCTCAGGATGCTTTAATAAAAAATTCTTTGTTATTATAGCTGTTTGAACTATTTCCTGTCTTGCGTATATTGTTATTCTGTGAGAGCTTTTTTCTTTTATGGAAAGCTCTGAAACTGTCTGGTCAAGCTCTCCGAAAATGTTTTTCAGAGATAAAAATAATTTTCTGCCATGAGCGTTTAAAATGATTTTATTGCTTAAACGGTCAAAAAGCTTCACATCAAGCTCCTTTTCAAGTCTTCTTACAGATGCGGAAACAGATGTAGTAGGCACCATATATTTTTCAGCAGTTTTTGCAAAATTTTCTGTTTGTGCACTTTCGTAAAAGTATCTTAACTGTAACAACTCCATAGTTTTTCTCCTTACTGAATTTATAACTTAAAATATTTTACCACATCTTTGAAGATGTTGCAAGTATATGTTACAAGATTGTTTACAATTGGGTGTTACTGTGTTAAAATTTAAGGAGAAATAATAATAAAAAAGGGGAAATTTTTATGAAAAAAATTATAGCGTTAGTTTTAATGTTATCAATGCTTTTCAGCCTTCTTGCAGTTCCAATGGGAACTTTAGCACAGGAGAAGGATAACAATTTAACAATGTCACAGCTTCTGGCTGTATCGTCAGAGGACGAAACAACAGAATCTGAAGATGGCAGAGTTTGGTTCCAAATCAGTGAAGAAAATGGTGCGAACTCAAAGCTTTTTGTTGAGTATGATAGCGACGAATACAAGACTCTTCCAAATGCTGAAAGTGACTGGGTGCCATGTCTTGACTTCGTTTCATGTCCGAACAGAATTGGCACTTCCTACACCAATTATGAAAAACCAACAGGCGTATTTGATGATGACCTTGCAAATATTTATGTTATGAGCGAGAAACAACAGGCTAGAGCATTTGTGTATGAAATTGATGCAGACGACACTAACAAAGCTAAAAGAACAGCTAATTTTACAACAAAGAACGGAAAAACAGTTTGGACAATTGCTGGTGTAAATTATGAAGTCAATCCTACAGATAAAGCAATTTCGCTTATGAATAACATAGATACAAGTGAAGTGACAGATGCTGGTCTCAAGGCTCATTTTGAAACAATGGCAGGAGTTACATTAGAAGTTACAGACGGATACTACGAAACTATCGGTTTCCTCGCAGGTTGTCCGACTAACAATCGACATTTTAAGATTACTCCTATATATAAGGATGACAAAGGAATTGCCAATAGTGAAAATGTACAGACAACGACTACTGCCCTTAGTACAACTGCTGGAGAAGGTGCAATAAAAGTTGACGCAAAATACATTTTGCATGATTGGGGTAATGCACCTATAGCATATCATCCTGTTACATTTACTATTGAAAATGACAGAGAATTAGATAAAGTGCTCATCCAGAGTGGTGGTAACGCTTTACCTGTTTCTATTATTTCAGCATGGGGCGAAAAAGCTGGTATAAGCGATTTTATTTCATTAATAGAAGAAATTATGGCAGACGGAATCAACAACTTAGATGAATATAAATCTGTTAAAAATTATATGAGCATTATTGCTGCGGACGGCGGTGTAATGACAGATGCGCAGAAAGCCGTTTATGACAATACGATTTTAGCACTTGCAGCCTTTGAAGCTAACCTTGAAGAAATGGAAAAGGAAGCTGAAAGACAGGAAGCAATGTCAAAAAGAACATATAACTACCTTACTCTTGCGGCAGACAGAGACGTGTTTGTTACATGGAAGGATGTTACAGACCTCTCAAGATTCCAGTATGATGCTGCTGGAACAAACAAAACAGTTCCGGATGGCTTCAACACAGCAACTTATGATTTTAACGGTACAACAATCTTTGATTGGATACCTCATGTAAGAGCAGACGGTACAACAAAGATAACAGGTAAGGAATACTACTATTACAAAGGCTTTAAAAATGTTGCACTGCCAGAGCTTTCAGAAAATGAAGCTGAAAGAGGAGGTGCACCTGCATCACCAGAATATGCGTATCTTGCAGATGACATAACAGGTGAAAATGGCACAAGTGTTGCAGGAAAAAGAGTAGCGGGAATTTCCTCCAGCTCAAACTATGGCTCGGATGAATATTATGCAGGTACAGACGGTGTTGCAAGAGCAACAACAGACACAAAAAAGACTGTCAAAAATCCTGAATTTGCACAGCCACTTGACGAAGACGGCTACTTTATCATAAAGAAAAATGCAGAGAGTAAAACTCTTTATAAAATAGGACCTGTACTTCCTGATAGCTATGCACCTAATGCACAGATTGTAGGTTCATCAATCAACAATGTAAATGTAAAAGGAACAACTCTTGACCTTCTTATCACAGCAACAGGCATCAATTATAACTCAACATACTATAAGACAGCAAATTCCGCAATAGGAGCTGCACCTGTAGCCGCACTGCAGCAGGTAACATTAACATACGAGGATGGAGAGACAGACACAAAATATGTTGTAATAACAGATAATAAATTAGCGAGTTACAACGGAATGTATGCTGAAAATTCTGTGCTCAAAACAATTGTTTTTGCACCAAAGTATGAAGAAGACGGCGTTACAGAAATTAAATATGACCAAGACTCATTCTATGCAAACAAAGCAGACTATGATTTCAAAATTCTTAAAGGAAATACAGCAACAGTTGAATTGACGGATACGGTTTCAGCTGATGATGTAAGCTTCGAAAACCCTGATATCGTAATGGCTTCAAATGCAAGTGTTGCACAGGTGATAAATCTCAGACAGGATGCTATGCACAACAACTATGGTAATTTTTCTTCATCAGCGTCTCTTCCGCTTGAAAACAAAAAGGTTAAATCTATAGCATTTCCTGTTAATCAGTCTGCAGCAGTTAATGATCCGTCGACGATTATTGTAAAAGATGGTGCAAAAGATATAACAAAAAGTACAGTAGCACTTCTTCCTGTGAAAATTAAAGGTGCCAGTGATGATTATGTATATTTTGCATATCTTGGCAGAAGTACAAGCAACACATTTATTATGGCTGCAACTGTTGCAGAAAATTCTTCAAATGAAAAAATTGCAGCTGCAAAGGAAGCAATGTCAAAGATTACTAAAGAGTCGACGATGGAGGAAGCAAAGAAGGCTCTTGAGCTTTATAACATTGCAAAAGATGATGAATATGTTACAGAATCTGACTTTGATTCAGCAACCGTTACTTTCTTTATGAACACTTATGAAACAATAAGAGAAAATAGTAAGCCTTCAGGAAAGATTTCGGTTAAATATTATAACAATGAAAAGCCTTCTGCAGAAGTTGAAATTTATAACCTTGCAGAGTTTGCAGGAAAGCCATACCGTGTAATTCTTGCATATTATGATAAAAACGGCAATTACCTTTCAGCAGATATTCATAGCAAGGAAACAGCAGAAGCTGAAAAAGAAACCTTCACAATTATTGGTGAAAAATGTCCTCAAAATGCAGTAAAGGTTAAAGGCTTTATCTGGAATAGCTTCGATAAGCTTATTCCTCTTGCAAATAGTGATGAAACAGAAAAGAAGAGCACCTTCAAGGTTCTTTCAATCGGTAACAGCTACAGTAATAATGCACACGAATATTTAGTACAAATTGCACAAAACGCAGGCTTTGAAAAGGTTGTTGTTGAAAACCTTTTTATCGGCGGATGTACACTTGATACACATTGGAAAAACGCATATGATAATATTCCTGCATACACACTTTATCATAAAGAGCTTGTTGACGGTAAAATGGTTCCATCGACAACAGAAAAAGTAACAATGCAAGAAGGTATCAAAAATCAGGACTGGGATGTTATCACAATTCAGCAGGGAAGCTCAGAGTCTGGAAAATCTGAAACTTATGGAAATCTTCAGAATATAATAGACTATGTTAACGAAAATAAGACAAATAAAGATGCAAAAATTGTATGGCATCAGACATGGGCGTATGCAGATGATTCAAAGGTACTTGAAGATAGATATAATGGAATTTCACAGATTGAAATGTACAACAGAATTATAAGTGCAATGGAAAGTGAAGTTCTTCCACTTGATGATATTGACTATGTAATCCCTGCAGGTACTGCAGTTCAGAATGCAAGAACATCCCTTGGAGATACACTTACAGAGGACGATGCAGTTCATCTTAATGACTTAGGCTGTTATGTTGCAGGTTTAACATGGCTTGCAAAAATAACAGGTATGTCAATAGATGAAATTAACTATGTACCAACCGGTATTACAAGTATTTCAGACAATCTTGATATAATCAAAACAGCAGTTAAAAATGCAATTGCAAATCCTTATGCTGTGACAAAATAATAAAACCTTAGTAAACAGAAGGGCGATGTTGCCCTTCTGTTTTTTTGTAAAATCTTTTTATTTTTGGTTTTTGTTGGTTTTTTCTGTGAAAGTGTTGACTTTTTCTTTTTTTTGGTGTATTATATACTTAAGATAAAATTCAGGAGGAGTCTATATTGGAAAATCAAATAAAACTTGTTGTTTCCGATGTGGATTCAACCCTGCTTATGCCAGGAGAGGAACACCTTGAAGAAAGGTTCTTCAAAATGGCACAAAGCCTTAAAAATAAAGGGATTGCACTTGCAATTGCAAGTGGAAGAACCTATGAAGAACTAAAAAGCATTTTTAATAAAGCTTTTGATGATATTTTCTTCGTTCCCCTTGACGGTGGTGTGGTAATTCATAAGGATAATTTGCTTTATTTTCGCAAAATACCAAAGAAATACACAGAACTTGCCCTTAATATGATGAATAAAAGCAACATTTTGTTTTATGCAAAGGATGTTACATACTTTAAATGGCAAAATGATGATTATAAAGACAGTATTGTTCATACTCATCATAAAAACATAAAAAGAATTAACAGTATTGACGATATTAAGGAAGATATTTATAAGATTACTTTTTATAAAGAAGAAAGCGCATCTTTTGAGAGATTTAAGTCTTATGTTAAAAACAACAATATCTTCGTAAGTATGTACGATGACGGTATATGGTGTGATTTCCACACTATGGGCACAAACAAAGGAAATGCGATTGAGTTTCTTATGGAAAAGCTTGGCATAAAACCTGAAAATGTTATGGCATTTGGAGACAACACCAACGATATTGAAATGCTGAAAAAAGTTAAGTTCAGCTATGTAATGAAAAATGCGTCGCCCTCTGTTAAAGGAGTGGCAAGATATATAACAGATAATGTTATTGAGGTAGTAGAAAGGATGGTTGAAAATGGCACAGTATGTGATTAAAGACATTAAGAAAACCGAAAGAATAACAAAATTAATAGATGCTCTTTTTGAAAAGATGCCTGAAATTGAGGCAGACAGAGCGGTTCTTTTAACTGAGTCTTACAAACAGACAGAGGGAGAACCTATAATTACAAGAAGAGCAAAGGCTTTTAAGCATATTCTTGATAATATTCCTATTGTAATAAGAGATAACGAGCTTATTGCAGGAAGTGCAACAAAAAAACCAAGAGGATGTCAGGTGTTCCCTGAATATTCTTTTGAATGGCTTGAAGCAGAGTTTGAAACAGTTGCAACAAGATCAGCAGACCCTTTCTATATTGCAGATGAAACAAAGAAAACATTATCTGAGGTTTACAAATACTGGAAAGGCAAAACAACATCAGAACTTGCAACCTCATATATGGCACCTGAAACCTTAACTGCTATGGAGCATAACATTTTCACACCAGGTAACTACTTCTATAACGGTGTAGGACATGTTACTGTTAACTACGGTAAGATTATTAAAAACGGTTTTATGGGAATTGCAGATGAAGCAAGAGCTGAGCTTGAAACAGTTAAACCCGGCGATGGTGATTATTCAAGAAAAAGAGCATTTTTAGAAGCGGTTATTATGAGCTGCGAAGCGGCATCAAACTATGCAAGAAGATATGCAAAACTCGCTCTTGAAATGGCAGAGAAAGAAACAGATAATCAGAGAAAGCTTGAGCTTTTATTAATAGCAAGTAACTGTGCTCAGGCTCCTGCAAGAGGTGCTAAAAACTTCTATGAAGCTTGTCAGGTGTTCTGGTTTGTGCAGATGCTTCTTCAGGTTGAATCAAGCGGACACTCAATTTCTCCGGGCAGATTTGACCAGTATATGTACCCTTGGTTTGAAAAAGATATTAAAAGCGGTGCAATTACATATGAATTCGCACAGGAAATTATAGATTGTATCTGGGTTAAATTAAATGACCTTAACAAGTGCAGAGATGCGGCATCAGCTGAAGGCTTTGCAGGCTATAGCTTATTCCAGAACCTTATTGCAGGGGGACAGACTCCTGACGGAAGAGATGCAACAAATGATTTGTCATTCTTGACAATTCAGGCAACAATGCATGTTCTTCTTCCACAGCCATCTTTCTCTGTGAGAGTATGGAGCCAGACTCCTCACGATTTCCTTATGAAAGCCGCAGAGCTTACAAGAACAGGTGTGGGACTTCCTGCTTATTACAACGACGAGGTTATTATTCCTGCACTTGTACACAGAGGCTTAACCCTTGAAGATGCAAGAGATTACAATATAATCGGTTGTGTAGAACCACAGAAATCAGGAAAAACAGAGGGTTGGCACGATGCGGCATTCTTCAATATGTGCAGACCACTTGAGCTTGTTTTCTCAAATGGTATGGACAACGGTAAGCTTGTTGGTGTTAAAACAGGCGAAATTGAGGAATTTGATACATTTGAAAAATTCTATGATGCATATAAAGCACAGATGAACTATGCAATTGAGCTTTTGGTTAATGCAGATAATGCTATTGACTGTGCTCATGCAGAAAGATGTCCTCTTCCTTTCCTTTCAGGAATGGTTCAGGACTGCATAAAAAGAGGAAAATCTGTTCAGGAAGGTGGAGCGATTTACAACTTCACAGGTCCTCAGGGCTTTGGTATTGCCAACATGGCAGACTCACTTTATGCAATAAAAACACTTGTGTTTGAAGAAAAGAAATTTACATTAAAAGAGCTTAAAGAAGCACTTATTCATAACTACGGTTACGACAATAACGGAACTGACAGGGCTATTGCAGGAAAGGTTATCGGAGAGCTTAAAAAACAGGGTATAGCCGTTGAAGAGAAGAAAGTTGTTGAAATTGTTGAACAGATAAGAGAACACGGCGATCCTTCAACTGAAAGATACAGAGAAATAAGAAAGCTTATAGATAAAGTACCAAAGTTTGGTAACGACATTCCTGAGGTTGATGCTTTTGCAAGAGATGTTGCATATACATACACAAAACCAATGGAAACATACGAAAATCCAAGAGGCGGTAAGTATCAGGCAGGTCTTTATCCGGTATCTGCAAATGTACCTCTTGGTGCACAGACAGGTGCAACTCCTGACGGCAGACTTGCATTCACACCTGTTGCAGACGGTGTTTCACCATCTGCAGGTAAGGACTTAAACGGACCAACTGCTGCGGCAAACTCTGTTGCAAGACTTGACCACTACATTGCATCAAACGGAACACTCTTTAATATGAAGTTCCACCCATCTGCACTTAAAGGAAGATCAGGACTTGAAGCTTTCTGCAGTTTGGTAAGAGGTTACTTTGACCAGAAAGGAAGCCACGTTCAGTTTAACGTAGTAAGCCGTGAAACTCTTCGTGATGCTCAGGCACATCCTGAAAAGTATAAAAACCTTGTAGTAAGAGTTGCAGGTTACAGCGCACTCTTTACAACACTTTCAAGATCACTTCAGGATGATATTATAAACAGAACAGAACAGGCAGGATTCTAATGGAAAAATATTTGAAAACAAAAGGCAGAATATTTAACATTCAGAAATTCTCCATACACGACGGACCCGGTATAAGAACAATAGTGTTCTTTAAAGGTTGTAAGCTTCGTTGCAGGTGGTGTTGCAATCCTGAATCCCAGAATTTTGAAATTCAGCAGATGAAAGAGGGCAACAAAATCAAAACAGTAGGAAGAGATGTTACTGTTGAAGAAATTGTAAACGATGTTATGAAGGATATGCCATATTACCGTCGCTCAGGCGGAGGCATAACCCTTTCAGGCGGAGAATTTCTGTGTCAGATAGATTTTGCAGAAGCGCTTTTGAGAGTGTGTAAAGAATACGGAATAACAACTGCAGTCGAAACCACCTGCTTTGCTCCTTATAGTGATATACAGAGAGTTATTCCATACATAGATACATTCTTAACAGATATAAAACATATGGACCCGTTAAAGCATAAGCAATATACGGGTGTTGACAATAATCTTATTCTTGAAAATATTGCAAAACTTGCAGGGGAAGCAAAGGAACTTATAGTACGAGTTCCAACAGTGCCTGGAGTTAATGCAAATGAAAAGGATATAGAGGACATTGCAAAATACGCCGCAAAAATTGGTGCAAAAGAACTTCATCTTCTTCCTTATCACAGACTTGGTCAGGATAAGTATGAAGGTCTTGGCAGAGATTACACGCTTAAAGATGTAATCCCTCCTGAAGAAGCGGAAATGGAAAAACTTGTGGCAGTTGCACAAAGACATATAAATTGTCAGATAGGAGGTTGAAATGGAATATCAGGATAAAATGAGAATTATTCAGGAACTTGTTCCGGGTAAGCAGATTACACTTGCTCACATAATTGCAAACCCTGATGAAATTCTTTATAAAAAGCTTGGACTTGATCCAACTGTTGATTACAGTAAATCAGCAATCGGCATTGTAACAATGTCACCTGCAGAAACAGCAATCATTGCAGGAGATATTGCAATAAAAACCTCAGGTGCAGAGCTTGGTTTCGTGGACCGTTTCAGCGGAACACTTATTATAACAGGAACAGTATCAGAGGTTGAGGCATCTTTAAAGGCACTTACAGAATACTGTGAAGAAAAGCTTGGCTTTAATGTTTGCAACATAACAAGAACATGAGAAAAATAATGTTAACAGGCAGAAGTGAGTGTGGCAAAACAACACTTACTCAAGCTCTTAAAGGTAAAAAAATTACCTATGAAAAAACACAGAGTATTGACCACGGTGAATTTTTAATAGATACGCCCGGTGAATACATTCAGGACAGACATTTAGGTGCGGCTATTGCACTTTATGCCTATGAAGCAGAGGTTGTTGGACTTCTTCTTTCTGCAACAGAGCCATACACCCTTTACGGACCTTGCATTACAAGTATGTGTAACCGAGAGGTTATAGGAATTGTAACCAAGATAAACGACGAAGGTGCAAACAAAGAAAGAGCAGAAGGATGGCTTAAACTTGCAGGTTGTGAAAAGATTTTCTTTGTGGATTCGGTAACGGGCGAGGGGATAGATACTCTTCTTGATTATCTGAAAAACTAAAACAAAAAGAAAAAACAACAAAAACAAAGAAAAAACAACAAAAAACCATTGACAAACAACATTAAAAGCAGTATAATTAAAATGCAATAAAAAGGAAAACAAAAAATTAACATAAAAAAGGAGAAATAATTATGGTATCTGAATTCGAAATCAAAAAACAAATTTGCGAAATCGGTAAAAGAATTTACGACAGAGGTATGGTTGCTGCAAACGACGGTAACATCTCAGTAAAACTTAACGACAACGAATTTTTATGCACACCTACAGGCGTAAGTAAAGGTTTTATGACACCTGAATACATCTGTAAAGTAGATGCAAAGGGTAATGTTATCCAGGCAAACGGAAACTTCAAGCCATCATCAGAAATCAAAATGCATATGAGAGTTTATGCTGAAAGACCTGATGTTCAGTCTGTAGTTCACGCACATCCTGTTTATGCAACAAGCTTTGCAATTGCAGGTATTCCACTTACACAGCCTATTATGCCTGAAGCAGTAATCGCTCTTGGTTGTGTTCCAATCGCTGAATACGGCACACCTTCAACAAACGAAATTCCTGATGCTGTATCAAAATATTTACAGCACTTTGATGCAGTTCTTCTTGAAAACCACGGTGCTCTTGCATATTCAAATTCACTTCTTGCTGCATATCACAAGATGGAATCACTTGAATTCTATGCACAGCTCTTATTCCAGGCAAGACTCCTCGGCGGTCCAAAGGAACTTTCACAGAGCCAGGTTAAGAAGCTTTATGAAATCAGAAAACAGTTTGGTATGACAGGCAAACACCCTGCAGATGTTTGTGCAAACAAAGGTACATTCAACTGCCACAACTGTGCATCATCAATCAATCCTGCAGTAACAGGCGGATGCTCAGGCTCAGTTGATGCTGATTTAGTAGCTCAGATTACTAAAAAGGTTATGGAAAGTCTAAATAAATAATAATTTTGTTTAGATTGTGCTGATTTTCGACCGTCGTGTACTTTGTGTACATAAGGGAGAAAAACAGTGCAAGGTAGACAAAATTGAAAAGGAGAGAGGACTAATTATGAACGGTAATATTTCAGAGATAATTGAAAATGTCGTTAAAAATGTTCTTGACCTTCAGAAAATTGATAATATCACTCTTGAGATTGCAAAGGTCCTTGCAAATGTTGTTGAGGCAAAGGCAAAGGAAATAGGAGTAAATGCAGTAGTTGCAGTTTCAAACAATGCGGCAAGACCTGTTCTTGTTGAATGTATGGATAACTCATATATTGCAAGTTACGATGTGGCACTTAATAAGGCGTACACAGTTGTTGCCCTTAAAATGTCAACAAAGGCTCTTAAACCACTTTGTCAGCCTGGTGGATCACTTTATGGTATTGAAAACACCAATAACGGACAGATAGTTATTTTCGGTGGCGGAGATCCACTTGAAATTGACGGAAAGATTGTCGGTGGTCTCGGAGTAAGCGGAGGCTCGGAAGAGCAGGATTCTCTGCTTTCTGCATACGGTGCAGAGGTATTTAAAGAAATAATCAAACAGAAAGGAAGGACAGCTTAATGGATATAAATTCAGTTGATGTGGAAAGAATCGTTAAACAGGTACTTGCTGATATGAACGGCTCTGCGCCAAAGAAAAGCTTTAACGGTGAAATCCCAAAGACAAGTAAAGCTGCAATGCTTACAGCCCTTGAAAAGTACGAAATCAAAGAGTTCCCAATTCCTGAGCTTGGCGATGACGATATCTTGGTTAAGGTTGAAGGTTGCGGTGTGTGCGGTACTGATGCACACGAATTTAAAAGAGACCCATTCGGACTTATTCCTTTAGTGCTTGGCCACGAAGGAACAGGCGAAATTGTAAAGATGGGTAAAAATGTTAAAAAAGACAGTGCAGGAAAGCCTTTAAGCATTGGTGACAAAGTTGTTACTTGTATGATTTTCAAAGACAATCCTGATATCACAATGTTTGACTTAAACAAACAGAACGTTGGCGGTGCAGATGTTTACGGACTTCTTCCTGACGACGATATTCACTTAAATGGTTGGTTTGCAGACTACCTTGTTATCAGAGGCGGTTCAACAGTATTTAATGTATCAGATTTAGACCTTGACTCAAGAATTTTAATTGAGCCTTGCGCAGTTTTAATTCATGCAGTTGAAAGAGCTAAATCAACAGGTATTTTAAGATTTAACTCAAGAGTTGTTGTACAGGGTTGCGGACCTATCGGTCTTATCTGTATTGCAATTTTAAGAACAATGGGTATTGAAAACATCGTTGCAGTTGACGGTGAAGACAAGAGACTTGCATTTGCAAAGAAAATGGGTGCAGACCATAGCGTTAACTTTAAAAACTATCAGGGCGTTGAAGCTTTAGCTGATGGTGTTAAAGATGCATTTGGCGGTTACCTTGCAGACTTCGCATTCCAGTGCACAGGCTCACCTGTTGCTCACAGTAACATCTACAAGTTCATAAGAAACGGTGGCGGACTTTGCGAACTTGGTTTCTTCATTAACGGTGGAGATGCTACAATCAATCCTCATTTTGACATCTGTGCGAAAGAAATCACAACAGTTGGTTCATGGGTTTACACATTAAGAGACTATGCAACAACATTTGATTTCTTAAAGAGAGCGAAAGCAATCGGTATTCCGCTTTCAGAACTTATCACTCATAAGTTCCCACTTGATAAGATTAATGAGGCTCATATCACAAACCTTAAGATGGAAGGTCTTAAGATAGCAATTGTAAATGAATAAAAAATTATATATATTACAGGAGGTAATGTAAAATGGCACTTGAAGCATTAGGCATGGTAGAAACAAGAGGTCTTACAGCTGCAATTGAAGCTGCAGATGCAATGGTTAAAGCTGCAGAAGTTGTACTCGTAGGAACAGAAAAAATCGGTTCAGGTCTCGTATCTGTTATCGTAAGAGGTGATGTTGGAGCTGTTAAAGCTGCAACTGAAGTTGGTGCAAACTGTGCATCAAAGCTTGGTGAACTCGTTGCAGTTCATGTAATACCAAGACCACATCAGGATGTTGAGAAAATCTTACCAAAATTTTAATCGTAGGTGATTGAAATGGCAAATGTTAAAAAAACAACAACAGCCAAAGCGAAAGCTGAAAAGGCTGAAGTAATTAAAGAAGAAATTAAAAAAGAAGTTATAATCAAGGAGGAAAAAATTATGTCACAGGAAGCTTTAGGTATGGTAGAAACAAGAGGTCTTGTTGCAGCTATCGAAGCAGCTGATTCAATGTTAAAAGCTGCTAACGTTGTATTAGTTGGAACAGAAAAAATCGGTTCAGGTCTCGTATCAGTTATGGTAAGAGGCGATGTTGGAGCTGTTAAAGCTGCTGTTGAAGCAGGTTCTAACAATGCTGCAAGACTTGGCGAACTCGTTGCAACACACGTAATCCCAAGACCACACTCAGACGTAGAAAAAGTTTTACCTTCAATTAAATAATAATTCTTTATTGATGTTGCGAAGGCACTTGTGCCTTCGCAACAAAAGAAGGTATAAGGAGATTTGAAATGTTAATCGGAAAAGTTGTAGGAAGTGTTGTTTCAACACGCAAGAACGAAAAATTAATAGGCAGCAAATTCCTTATTGTTGAACCACTCAAATCAATGGCACAGAAAGAAAAATTAGTTGCGATTGATAATGTTGGTGCAGGTATCGGCGAAGTTGTACTTGTTGCAACAGGAAGTGCTGCAAGAATTGGTTGTAATCTTGATAATGCACCTGTTGATGCTGCAATCGTTGGTATCGTTGATGACGGTGCGGAACTGGAGTAATAAATGAATTTTGAACAGCTTGTTAGTCTTTTGAGAGATAAGGGCATTGCCGGAGCTGGTGGAGCAGGTTTTCCTGCTTATGCAAAGCTCAACAAAAAAGCAGACATCTTAATATTAAACTGCGCGGAATGTGAACCTCTCTTGAGAGTTCACAGACAGCTGCTTGCAAACTATGCTTATGAAATATTAAGCACACTTGATACAGTTGCCAAAGCACTTGGCGGAATTAAAGAAATAATTATTTGTCTTAAAGGTACATACAAAGAGGCAATTGACGCAGTTAATGCAAATCTTGATCAGTTTAAAAATGTAAGAATGCATTTTTTAGGCGAATTCTATCCCGCAGGCGATGAAATTGTTACTATCTACGAAGCAACGGGAAGAAAAGTAAAACCTGGTAAAATCCCTATTACAGAAGGTGTTATAGTTTTTAACACAGAAACAGTTTTCAATATGTATAAAGCTATTGAAGAGGATTTGCCGGTTACTCATAAATATCTCACCATTGCAGGTGAGGTTAAAAAGCCTGTAACATTTAAAGCACCAATAGGTATAACCTACTGTGAGCTTTTGAGAAAAGCAGGTGTTAATTCAGCAGATGTAGAGTTAATTGCAGGAGGTCCTATGACAGGCAGACTTGCAAACAGACTCGATGTGGTTACGAAAACAACAAATGCTATTTTGGTTTTACCAAAAAACAGCTTTGTTATAAATAAAAAACACGCGAAAGCATCAATAGATATGAAACGTGCAATGAGCTCTTGTTGTCAGTGCAGTATGTGCACAGACCTTTGCCCGAGAAACTTACTTGGACATCCTATAGATCCAAAAGAGTTTATGAGAACGGCAACAACAGGAGTTACAAAAGAACTTAAACCTTTCCTTGACACAATGTTTTGTTCAGGATGCGGTGTGTGTGAAATGTTCGCCTGTCCCCAGGGATTATCACCAAGAACTCTTATAAATGCCTATAAAGGCGGTTTAAGAGCGAACGGCGTTGCAGTTCCTGAACGAGAGATTGGGGAAACAAACAAGGCAAGATCGTACAGAAAAGTCTCAATGAGCAGACTAATTCAAAGACTCGGTCTTAAAAAATATGATGTTCCTGCTCCATTAACGGAAGAGGAAATCAAACCAAAGGAAGTAAAAATCTTCTTAAATCAGTCAATCGGAGCACCTGCTCTTGCGACTGTTAAAAAGGGCGATCTTGTTAAATGTGGAGATATTGTTGCAAAATTTAACGAAAATGCTCTTTCACTTAATGTTCATTCAAGCATAGACGGAACTGTCTATGCAGTTAACGAGAAATTTATCACAATAAGGGGTTAAACAAATGGCAAAATCAATTGGTATGATAGAATATGCAACCGTTTCAACGGGCATATCTGCAACCGACACAATGCTTAAAACTGCAGAGGTTGAAGTTATAGAAGCACAGACAGTTTGTCCTGGTAAGTACATAGCAATCATCACAGGTGAGCTTTCCGCAGTAAAAGCAAGTGTTGAAAATGCAAAAGCACAGTTTGGTGAAAAATTAATAGATACATTTGTGCTTGGAAACCCTCACGAATCTGTTATTCCTGCAATTTACGGTGCAAACAGTGTTGAAAATCCAAAGGCACTTGGAATTCTTGAAACCTTCTCTGTAGCATCTATGATTGTTGCAGCAGATGCGGCTGCAAAAACTGCAGAAGTTGATTTAATCGAGCTTCGTCTTGCAAGAGGTATGTGCGGTAAATCATATATGTTAATTACAGGCTCTGTTTCAGCTGTTTCAGCTTCAATTGAAAGAGCAAAACAAGAAGCAGGGGATAAGGCAATGTTTCTTGACAGTCAGGTAATTGCAAACCCAGACAACAAGCTTTGGGCATCCATATTATAAAGGAGAAACTTAATATGGCAGGAAATACAGAATATAAAAACAAATTTATATCTGAAAATTATGACAGGATTTTCCTTACAGTTCCAAAAGGAACAAAGGCTCTTATAGAAGAAAAAGCCAAAGCAGAGGGAATGAGTGTCAACAGCTTTATAATCTCTTTAATAAACAAAGAGGTGGAAGTTAGAGCAGAAACAAACAAAAGCGAAAAGAAAGAAATGGAAATATTTTTATTCTAAATATATACGAGGTGCGTTATGGAAATCAATGAAACTTATGTAAAAGAAATAATTGAAAAAGTTCTCAAAGATGTTGAAAAAACACAGCCATCTGTTTCAGATAAAAGACAGCTTGGTGTTTTTGATACAATGACAGAAGCTTTGGAAGCAGTTGAAAAGGCATATAAACTTTTCAGAAAATATTCTGTTGCACAGAGAGAACAGATGATTTCTAAAATCAGAGAGTTAACCTTAAACGAAGCAGAAGTTATGGCAAGAATGGGTGTTGAAGAAACTAAAATGGGCAGAATTGACCATAAAGTTATCAAGCATCAGCTTGTTGCAAACAAAACTCCCGGTACAGAAGATTTAAAGGCAGATGCGTGGACAGGCGATGCAGGTCTTACACTTGTTGAAATGGCACCTTACGGTGTTATCGGAAGTATTACACCATCAACAAACCCAAGTGAAACTGTTATCTGTAACTCAATCGGTATGATTGCAGGTGGTAATGCAGTTGTATTCAACCCACACCCAAATGCAAAAAAAGTTGCAAACTATGCAGTTGACCTTGTTAACAGAGCTATTATCTCTGCAGGCGGTCCTGAAAACTTGGTTGTAACAGTTAAAAATCCAACAAAGGAAAGCTCAGACGAAATGATGGCAGCTCCTTGTGTTAAGATGCTTGTTGCAACAGGCGGTCCTGGTGTTGTTAAAGCGCTCTTATCATCAGGTAAGAAAGCAATTGGTGCAGGTGCAGGTAATCCACCTGTAATCGTTGACGATACTGCAGACCTTGCAAAAGCAGGAAGAGATATTGTTCTTGGTGCAAGTTTTGATAACAATCTTCCATGTATTGCAGAAAAAGAATGTTTCGCTTACGGCAATATTGCTGATGAGCTTATATATCACATGCAACAGAATGGTGCATATTTAATCAAAGGCGAACAGATTGAACAGCTCAAAAAAGTTTGTCTTATTGAAAGAAATGGTAAATGGGGAATTAACAAGGATTGGGTAGGTAAGGATGCATCATTGTTCCTTAAAGCTATTGGCATTGAATCAGATGCAAAGCTTGTTATCTGCGAAACAGATGCTTCACATCCATTCGTTCAGGTTGAAATGATGATGCCTGTACTTGCTATTGTAAGAGTTAACGGCATTAAAGAAGCTATTGACCTTGCAGTTCAGGCAGAACACGGATGCAGACATTCAGCTCACATCCACTCAAAGAATATCGACCACTTAACAAAATTTGCTCAGGCAGTTGAAACAACAATTTTTGTTAAGAATGCTCCATCTTATGCAGGTATCGGTGCAGGTGGTGAAGGTTACACAACATTCACAATCGCAGGTCCTACAGGCGAAGGTTTAACAGCGGCGCACTCATTCACAAGACAACGTCGTTGCGTAATGGTTGATGGATTACATATTATCTGATTAGGAGAGAAAAATGAAAGCACTTGGAATGATAGAAGTTTTCAGCTTCACAACAGCGGTTTATGTTGCAGATATTGCGGCTAAAGCGGCAGATGTTAAGGTTATTGCTTTTGACAGAAACAGACCAAAAGCGGCAGATGCACCTGCTCCACTTGTGATGATTGTTAAAATAGAAGGTAATGTTTCAGCAGTAAGAGCTGCAGTTGAAGCAGGTTCTGAATATGCAAAACAGCAGGGAAAATTTATTGTTTCCCACATTATTGCAAACCCTGCAGAATCAGTTGAAAAAATGGGATATCTTATGGATATCAACAAGGATAAATTCAATAAAAAGCTTCCTAAAAACTTTATTGATGCAGAAACAGGAGTACAGAAAAAATCTGCAATCGGTCTTGTTGAAGTTCAGGGACTTGTTGCGGCAATTGAAGGTCTTGATTCTATGCTTAAGACATCAGATGTTCGTCTTATTCACACAGAAAAAAGACTTGGCGGAAGACTTGTTACTTTCGTAATTACCGGTTCAGTTTCTGCAGTTAAAGCGGCAGTTGAAAACGGTGTTGCATCTGCATCAGCCCTTGGTGCAGTTTACGGAAACGAAGTTATCCCAAACCCACATGATGAGATTATCAAATTCTTCGACTTCGGGGGTGAAGAGTAATGTACGATGTTGAAGCTATCAAAAATGCAGTTATAAATGCACTTAAAACTGCAGAATCAAACAACCCTGCAAATAACGAAATCAAGGTTGGTGTATCACAAAGACACATCCACCTTTCAAGAGAGCATCTCGATATACTTTTCGGAAAAGGCTATGAGCTTACAGTTAAAAAGGTTCTTATGGGCAGAGAGTATGCTTCAGAAGAATGTGTAACTCTTGTTGGTCCATCACTTAAATCAATTGAAAAAGTAAGAGTTTTAGGACCTGTAAGAGCAAAAACACAGGTAGAAATCTCAAAAACAGACACATTCATCTTAAAGGTTTCTCCTCCGGTAAGACCATCAGGAAATGTTGAGGGCTCTGAAAGAATTGTTATCGTTGGACCTAAAGGCTCTGTATATTTAAACGAAGGTGTTATTATTGCAAACAGACACATTCATTTAAATCCTGAATATGCAAATACACATGGTATTAAAGATGGCGACTATGTTGATGTTATGGTTGAAGGCATAAAGCCAACAAAGTTCTATGATGTTCAGGTTCGTGTTAGAGACGACTTTAACACAGAAATGCATATTGATACAGATGATGCCAACTCTGCAGGAATCAAGAATGGTTCCATTGTAAAGATTATTAAGAAATAATTTATGGGGTGAACGATGTTCGCGTTAGAAAGACAGAAAAAAATACTTGAAATTTTAGATGCCGAAGGTTCTGTTCAGGTAAGTAAGTTAAGCACAGTTTTAGATGTAACAGAAGAAACTGTTCGTCGTGACCTTGAAAAGCTTGAAAAACAAGAATACTTAACAAGAACTCATGGCGGTGCTATTCCGATTGACGAATCTGGCTACGAGCTTTCTTTAGAAAAAAGAAAGCACACAAACTCTGAAACAAAAGAAAAACTTGCTCTTGAGGCGGTTAAGCATATAGTAAGCGGTGATACCATTTTTCTTGATGCTTCCACAACCACATTTTTTATGGCAAAAGAGCTGAAGAAAATGAAAAATGTTACGGTTATCACAAATTCTATAAGAATTATAGACGAACTTACAGGATGTGAAAATATAAAGCTCATTTCTGTAGGTGGAAAGGTAAGTACAAACCAGTCTTTTGTTGGAACAATATCAGAGGACATTATAAAAGAATATTTCTTTGCAAGTAAGCTTTTCTTTTCAAGTAAAGGTATAACAGAAGATGTTGGAATACTTGAAAGTAACGAGCTTGAATGCGGTATAAAGCAGAAGATGATTGAAAATTCTTCAAAAAGATTTTATCTTTGCGATAAATCGAAAATCGGAAGAGTTGGTTTTGTAAAGCTTTGCAGTTTTGATAAAATCAACACAATCATAACCGATGCCGAGCTTGATTTATCTTTCAAAGCAAAGCTTGACGAATTAAAAGTAGATATAATTAAAATATAAAACAGGACTGAATCACAGCCCTGTTTTTTACATATTTAATTTAGAACGAATTGAATGTATATATTCGGTTGGAGACTGACCTGTTGCTTTTTTAAACTGTCTGCAGAAGTAATGAACAGAATTATATGAAAGCTGTTCAGAAACCTGAGTAACAGACAGATGGCCTTTTCTTAAAAGAGCCTTTGCCTCTCTGATTTTTAATGAATTTACATAATTTAATATTGTCATTCCATATTCCTGACGGAAAAGCTTACAGAGAGTAGTTTTGTTTGTACTAAAAATAAAGCAAAGGTTGTCAAGTGTTATATTTGTTGTATAATTTTCGGTAATGTATTGATGTATTGCTTTGATATTTCCTGCAGATGTGTTTTTTTGAGACTTTTCAATCTTCTTCTCGTGAAGAAAATCACGAACAATAGTGATTAAGAAGGATTCAAGCTCGTTTCTGATCAGCTGGTCTGCACCAAAAGGGAAAACATCTCTTTTTTTCATATACTTTGTATTTGGAATATCATAAGGCGGTTCATAGAGATTAAAACCTTCTGTAAGAACTGAGGTTAAGCGTTTGATGTGTTCGTCGCTTAATGTGATAGGGGTTGATGAAAATGGGAAAAGAATATCGTTGTTACATTCAAAACCAATAATAACAACAATAGGCGCAGCAATGTCCTCCGTTGAGAGAGAGTGAATCTCATTCGGACGGTGAATTATAAGCTGATGCTGAAATAATATTCCTTTGAAATTTTCTGCCGCAATGTTAAGAGAACCCTTATCTATAAAGATCAGTTCGTAAAAATTGTGTGAGTCAGAATCTGTATGATATTCATTAGTAAATTCAAAATAATGAATATTCGCAAGTCTTGTAACATTCAGCTGCAAGTTAAACTTCTGCAAACTAAAATTCATAATATCATCCCCTATTAAAATGTTAACATTTTTTTAAATTAAAGTCAAACAAAAAGTCAATAAATTTAAGAAAGTGCAAAAAAGTGTTAATATTGTGTAAATACAAACAAGTTTATTTTATGTATAATTTAAATAAGGATACAATGAAATTTGTATAAATACAATGTGCTTAAAGCACAAAGAAAGGATAGATAAAAATGAGTAGAGTATGTATTCCAGATTACGAGTACAAAGAAAGAATTGAAAGAGCTGCAAAGCTTGTAAGAGAAAAAGGTCTTGATGTAATGCTTGTTTGCTCAACAGAATCAGACTATGCTAACGCAAGATATTTCTCAGGCTTCTGGCCATTATTTGAAAGAGCAGGTGTTGCTATTTCTGCAAACGGAGATGCTGCACTTATCTGTGGACCTGAATCAGCAATTTTCGCAAAAGATTTCGGTAAACTTGACAAAGTATTTGTTCTTAAAGAATTCAGAGAATCTGCAGATCCTGCATACCCTGAACTCACACCTGACACATTCAACGATGTATTCAAAGCAATCGGCGTAAGCGGTCAGAAAATCAAAATCGGTCTTGGTAGCTATGTTGAATGTACACTTCCTATTTTTGAAGGCTTAAAAGATTCATATCCAGAAGCTGAAATCGTAAAATGCAACGAAATTATGGTTGAACTCAGAAAAATCAAGAGTGTTAACGAACTTGCTTGTATTCAGGAAGGTTTCAGAATTG
This sequence comes from Clostridia bacterium, assembly GCA_045535635.1. Lineage (GTDB taxonomy): Bacteria > Bacillota > Clostridia > RGIG6154 > RGIG6154 > RGIG8700. The sequence continues at coordinate 2,220 of JAZSLZ010000038.1, read as the reverse complement.
TTGACATTGCAACAGATGAAGTTATCAGAAACTTAAAACCAGGTGTAACAGAACTCCAGATGGTTGGTATTGCACAGAAGGTTATTTATGAAGAAGGCGCTGAATACGAAGGTCTTCCAATGTATGTTTTCAGCCAGGAATCAACAAGACACGCAATCAGCCGTTCTACATATAAAACAATTAAGCAGGGCGATATCGTTCAGCTTAACCTTTCAGCTAAAATCGATGGTTACTCACCAGCAGTAGGTATTCCTGTTGTTATGGGTAAGCTTGATGACGAAAGAAGAAGATATATCGATTTCTGTAAACAGGCACACGACTGGACAGAAAAAGAACTCAGAGCAGGTATTATGGCTTCTGATGTTGCTAAAGGTTTCTACAAACTCTATGAAGATAACGGCTTCAAAGATAACTTCGTATATGGTCCTTGCCACGGTACAGGTATGATCGAAGTTGAAGCTCCATGGATGGAAACAACAAGCGATTACATTTTACAGGAAAATATGACATTCCAGGTAGATACATTTATTTCAGGTCCAACATTTGGTTGCAGATGGGAAAAAGGTATTGCTATTACTAAAGACGGCTGCAAATCAATGACAGATTACCTCAAGAAAGGAATTATTGAAATCGATGGCTAACGGAATTGGAAAAAAATTATGGCTCATCCCTGACTGTGAATTACCACAGCCTGGCGAAGGTGTAGCTAAAGGTCACGAATCTGTTATCGTTGTAAACGACAGTGACAACGATGCAGTAATCGATGTTAAACTTTTCTTTACAGACAAAGATTTTGAACACGAAATCAAATGGACTGTTAAGAAAAACAGAGTAAGATGCTTCCGTATGAACAGACTTGAAGATATGTGCGGTTTTGAAGTTCCATTTGAAACACAGTATGCTATGAAGCTTACATCTTCAGAAAATATCGTTGTTCAGTATGGCAGACTTGATAATACTCAGGCAAACCTTGCGTTCTATACAACACTTGGTTACAACGAATAATTAAATAATTCAAATAAAAAAACGGCGGTCTCGCCGTTTTTTTATAAAAGAAAGGTCGAATAGTAATGAAGATTAATTTAAGAGAAGAATTCTTCACAGAAAGAGAATTTGTTCTTGCAGAAAGCAAGAATATGAAGGCTACTGCATTCAGATATTCAACAGGTATTGCGGCTCTTAAAGTGGAGAACAAAAAAGGTTATTTTATAATACTTCCTTTTATGGGACAGCAGATATGGAGAGTTAATTTCTGCGGAAAAGACCTCGGTATGAAAACAACATTTGAAGAGCCGGTTCCAAATGTAGCATATTTAATGACTTACGGCGGATTTTTATATCACTGCGGTATAAGCTCAATCGGCGCACCTGATGAAAGCCATCTTCAGCACGGAGAAATCCCAAATATTAAATATAGAGATGCTTATATTATTATTGATGAAGATGAAAAAGGCGAATTTATGACAGTTGGCGGTAATTTAGATTATAATATCGGCTTTGTTAAAAGATTTATGTTTAAACCAGCTTGTACACTTTATGAAGATGCTACTATTTTAGAAGTGGATTCAGAGCTTAAAAATATGAGAAACGTTCCAATGGAATATGCATATCTTTGCCATATCAACTATGCTCCTATTGATGGTGCAAAGCTTTACTATAATGCAAAACTTAAAACAGTTCATAAGAGCATTCCTGACTATATGAGCGAGGAAGAGGCCAAGAATTTTGCAGAGTTTATGGACAAGATGGAAAAGGATATAAGCTTTGGAGATATTGTTGGCGGAGAAGGACAGATTTACGACCCTGAGCTTTGCTTCACAATGATGTATGAAGGAAATGAGGGCCACACTCTTCAGTATGTTGAAGGGGAAGGTGCATGTTATGTTAAGCACAGCGTAAATTCACTTCCTTATGCAATTCGTTGGATTTCAAGAACAAATTATGAAGATGCTCTTGGAATGGTGCTTCCTTGTACCTGTGAGCATCTTGGCTATAAATATGTTAAAGAAAATAATCAGATTAAGTATCTTCAGGGAAATGAAAGCGTTAACTTTACAATGACAGTAGGTTGGCTTAATGATGCAGAAGCAAAAGAAGTAATTAAAAGGATTTCTTAATCGGTATATAAAACAGGCTTTATTTTTACAAGAGAGCCTGTTTTATAATGAAAAGAAAGTGTCCATTTGGCGAGTGTTCTAAAGGACACTCGCCATCGATATA
>JAZSLZ010000095.1:0-25176 GCA_045535635.1 Clostridia bacterium | reverse complement strand
ATTACGATATGATATAAATCCAGAAAATTCTTATCGCGAAGCGATATATCGAGCCGCAAGGCATATCGAGTTTGAAAAACATATCGAAAATCTAAAGGATTTATATCGATGGCGAGTGTCCTTTAGAACACTCGCCAAATGCGGTCTCTTTATTTTTTTGGCTTTATTGCTGACTTTTTAAAAACTTCTTATTTTCCTGTTATAACTGTAATTATTATGTAAACCTACAACTTTTCAAGCCTTGGTTTTCCCTATAATTTCGCACCTTAATTCGACACTTTTCCACAGGTTTTAGACCAAAATTCCAAAATCTGTTTGTGGATAATGTGGAAAACTCTGTTGAAAAGTCCGTTTTTACAAGATTTACCTGTGGAAAACTTAAAATCATTATTTTTCAAAATAATAAATTATGTAAACAAATCATTTTGTTACAAATTCACATTTTTTATGATATTTTGTTACTCTTTTTTCTTTTCCTATTGACAACAGAAACCTCTTGAAATTTCAGTGTCTTTATTGTAAAATAATTGTAGGTGAAACTATGGAAAATATATTTTTAAGAAGCGAAATGCTATATGGAGAAAACTCCACAGAAAAATTAAAAAACTCCGCCGTTGCTATTTTTGGCATTGGTGGTGTTGGTTCATATACCGCAGAAGCTATTGCAAGGTGCGGTGTTGGTAATATTACCCTTATCGATAACGACACTGTAAGCTTTACAAACATAAACAGACAGTTGGTTGCTCTCCACTCAACCGTCGGCAAACCAAAGACCGAAGTTATGGCAGAGCGAATAAAAGACATAAACCCTCTTTGCAATGTTACTGTGTTTAATATGTTCTACACTTCTGAAAGCGACCTTGATTTATCACAGTTTGATTATGTAGTTGATGCCATAGATACTGTTTCTTCAAAAATACACCTTGCGGTTTTGTGCGAAAAACAAAACATTCCTCTTGTCAGCTGTATGGGGGCAGGAAACAAGCTTGATCCCACCGCATTTAAGGTAGCAGATATTTTTGAAACATCAGGTTGTCCTTTAGCAAGAGTTATGAGAAAAGAGCTTAAGGCAAAAGGCGTAAAAAAATTAAAGGTTGTTTATTCAACAGAAGCTCCACGAACACCTCTCCCCCTTGAAAAAAGTGAGGGAAGGCGTCAGACTCCCGGCAGTTGTGCTTTTGTTCCCTCTGTTGCAGGACTTGTTGCCGCAGGTGAAGTTGTTAAACATATTGTCGGAATTTGACTTAATATTTTTGTTGCAAACACACCTTAACTGTGTTATACTTATAACAGTTGAGTATGTTCGGTTTTGAGATGCACAACAGTGCGTCTCCTTTTTTTACGAGAGTCTTTTTTTATTGTTCGGACTTTAGGCTCTTATTTTACATATTTAAAAGGAGGTATATTTTGGATAAGAAAACAAACACAAAAAAATATTATGTACGAAAAAAACCGCTTAAACCAAGGCTTCAGAAGAAGCCTTCTCAGCCACTTGGAAATCTTAAAATCATTCCACTTGGCGGTTTTGAGGAAATAGGTAAAAACTTAACGGTTTTTGAATATGAGGACGATATTGTTATTTTAGACTGCGGCGTTGCATTCCCTGACGAAGAAATGCTTGGGGTTGACCTTGTTATTCCTGATATGACATATCTTTACAAAAACAGGGAAAAAATCAGAGGTCTTATAATAACTCACGGTCACGAGGACCATATTGGTGCAATTCCATATCTTCTAAAAGATATTAATGTGCCTATTTACGCCACAAAGCTTACGCTTGGAATTTTAACTCACAAGCTTGATGAACACGGACTTTTGAAAACTGCAAAATTAAATGTTACCAAACCAGGACAGATTGTTAAGCTTGGAAGCATCAAGGCAGAATTTATACGAACAAACCACAGTATTGCAGATGCAGTGGCGATTGCCTTTCACACCCCTGTGGGTGTTGTTCTGCATACAGGTGACTTTAAAATAGACTCAACTCCAATCGATGGCGAAATGATTGACTTTGCCAGAATTGGTGAGCTTGGAAAAAAAGGAATTTTGGCTCTTCTTTCAGACAGCACAAACGTTGAACGACCGGGTTACTCAATGTCTGAAAGAAAAGTTGGCGACACTTTAGAGGAAATTTTTTCAAAGACCAGCTCAAGGATAATCGTTGCAACCTTTGCATCAAACATTCACAGAGTTCAGCAGATTATAAACATCGCCGCGAAATACAAAAGAAAGGTTGCAGTTTCAGGCAGAAGTATGGAAAGCGTTGTTTCCTCTGCCCGTGAGCTTGGCTACCTTAAAGCTCCCAAAGGTACTTTGATTGATATTTCAGAAATAGATAAATACAAGCCAAGAAATCTTGTTATTGTAACAACAGGCAGTCAGGGTGAGCCTATGGCGGCTCTTGCAAGAATGGCAAGTAACGGTCATAAAATGGTTGAAATCACAAAAGATGACCTTGTTATCCTTTCTTCAAGTCCAATTCCAGGTAACGAAAAGCTTATTGCAAGAGTTATTGACGAGCTTTGTAAAAAAGGTGCAGAGGTTATTTATAAATCTCTTGCAGAGGTACACGTTTCAGGTCACGCCTGTCAGGAAGAGCTTAAGATTATGCTCTCTATTGCAAAACCGAAATACTTTATCCCTGCCCACGGTGAATACCGTCATCTTATGATGCACTCAAAACTTGCACAGAAAATAGGTATGAAGGAAGAGGATACCTTCATTATGAAAATCGGTCAGGTGCTTGAGCTTAACAGACAAAGTGCAAAAATCACAGGCAATGTTCAGTCAGGAAGAGTGTTTGTTGACGGAAGCGGTGTTGGTGATGTAGGTAATATTGTTATCAGAGACAGAAAAGCACTTTCCGAAGAAGGTCTTATTGTTGTGGTTGTTGGCATTTCAAAAAATAACAAAGAAATAGTTTCAGGGCCTGATGTTATTTCAAGAGGCTTCGTTTATGTAAGAGAGTCCGAGGAGCTTATGGAAAACATCAAAAACCACGCTAAAGAAGCTCTTATAATCGCAGGAAGCAAGAAGCATAGTGACTGGAATTCTATGAAAACTGCCGTTAAAAACAGTTTAAGTCAGTATATTTACAGTGAAACAAAAAGAAGTCCTGTTATACTGCCTGTAATACTTGAAATCTAAAAAAAGACACCTCGGTGTCTTTTTTTAGTTTGGATATATAAATCTTTTGTTTTCGGTTAGTTCTTTCTTATATTTCTTGATATAATATTTTGCCATTTCCATATTCTGTTCTGAATAGTTTCCGCACTGCTCAGGTGCTGCACCGGGGATTTCACCCTCGTATGCAATGATGAAGTCACACATTTCAATTATAAAATCGTAAATATCTTCAGGGTTTAAGTCACCAAACATCAAAATATAGCAACCTGTTCTGCAACCCATTGGACCGAAATATACAATTTCGTCTTTTCTTTTACTGTTTCTTAAATATGTTGCACCAAGATGCTCAATTGTGTGAAGAGCAGGTACATCTATAACAGGCTCTCTGTTTGGTGCAGTTATTCTCATATCAAAGGTTGTTATAACAACTCCGTTTTTTTCGTCTCTCCTTGAAACATAAAGTCCAGGATACAAATCTAAGTGATTTATTGTAAAACTTGCTATTCTTTCCATTTTTTCTACCTCCGCAACCTTATTATAATCCCCTTTGAAACATCTGTCAACCTTGACAATTATGCTTGATTATGATAAAATTTTTATGTTTGTATCAAAATATAAACAAATGAAAAGAATGGAGAAATATAATGGACAACAAAAACAATTTCAAGCCATATATTCCGGCAGATAAAGTAATTCCTGAAATTACTGTTACATCTATTATTATGGGTGTTCTTCTTGCTGTTATATTTGGTGCTGCAAACGCATATCTCGGCCTTCGTGTTGGTATGACTGTTTCTGCATCTATCCCTGCAGCAGTTATTGCAATGGGCGTTATCAGAGTTATTATGCGTAAAAACTCAATACTTGAAAGCAACATCGTGCAGACTATCGGCTCTGCAGGTGAATCACTCGCTGCTGGTGCTATTTTTACAATGCCTGCACTTTTCCTTTGGGCAAAAGAGGGCGTTATGGACAAACCAGGCATTATTGAAATCACTTTAATCGCTTTAATCGGCGGTCTCCTTGGTGTTTTCTTTATGGTGCCACTTAGAAATGCTCTTATCGTTAAAGAACACAACACTCTTCCATATCCTGAAGGAACTGCCTGTGCAGAAGTTCTCCTTGCAGGTGAAGAGGGCGGTGCAAATGCATCAACAGTATTTGCAGGTATGGGTTTTGCCGCAATTTTCAAATTTATTATTGACGGTATTAAAGCCGTTCCAGGTGAAATTGCATTAAAATTCAAAGGCTTTGCAGGTGAAATCGGAACACAGATTTATCCTGCAGTTATGAGCGTAGGTTACATCTGCGGACCAAGAATTTCATCTTATATGTTCTCAGGCGGTCTTATAAGCTGGATGGTTCTCATTCCTCTTATTGTGCTTTTTGGTGAAAATATGATTTTAGCACCTGGCTCAGCACCAATAGGTCAGCTTTATGCTGAAGGCGGTGCTTCTGCTATTTGGGGAACATATATCAGATACATCGGTGCAGGTGCTTTGGCAGCAGGTGGTATTATAAGTCTTATAAAATCACTTCCTCTTATTATTACAACCTTTAAAGATGCATTAAAAAGTATGACTGCAGGCGGTGTGGTTTCTAAAGACCGTACATCAAACGATATGAGTATGATAACAGTTATTATTGCAATTGTTGTTTTAACTCTGCTTGTATGGCTTGTTCCTGCAATCCCTGTTAATCCAATCGGTGCAATCATAGTTGTTGTATTCGGTTTCTTCTTTGCAACTGTTTCTTCAAGAATGGTTGGTTTAGTTGGAAGCAGTAACAACCCTGTATCAGGTATGGCTATTGCAACACTTTTAATTGCAACACTTATCCTTAAATTTACAGGCAGTGATGGCAGTGCAGGATATCAGGCAGCTATTGCTATTGGTTCTATTATCTGTATTGTTGCAGCTATTGCAGGTGATACATCACAGGACCTTAAAACTGGTTTCCTTTTAGGCTCAACACCTAAAAAACAGCAGATTGGTGAAGTAGTTGGTGTTATTGCTGCTGCTTTTGCAATCGGCGGAACACTTTACCTTTTAGACACTGCTTGGGGCTTTGGTTCAGAAGAACTTGCAGCGCCACAGGCAACACTTATGAAAATGATTATCGAAGGTGTTATGAACGCACAGCTTCCATGGACACTTGTTATCACAGGTGCATGTATTGCAATCACAGTTGAAATACTCGGTATTCCTGTTCTTCCTTTTGCAATCGGCGTTTACCTTCCTGTTCATCTTAATGCTTGTATTATGGTTGGCGGTATCGTTCGTCTTATCCTTGACAAAAAGAAAATGGCAGACGAAAAGAAAAAGACTGCAATTGTTAACGACGGTATTTTATTCTGTTCAGGTATGATTGCAGGTGAAGGTCTTGTTGGTATTGCCCTTGCAGTTCTTGCAATCTTTGGTCTTGATAAAGTTATCGACATTTCAGGTATGTTAAATCTTTCACCAATAGTTTCAGACATTGCAGGACTTATTGTGTTTGGACTTATTATCCTTTCACTTCTTAAGTTCTCTGTATGGAAGAAAAGAGCATAATGAAAAAACAGAAAGAAAATTATCTTGAAAAAATTCCTGTTTTACCATCATTAAAATGGACAACAGAGGAAAATATAGTTACTATTCAAAAAGAAAACAATGGTTTTTTTGATAAAATAGCACAAAAGTTTTTCAAAAGACCAAAGATAAGCTATATTCATCTAGATGAATACGGAAGCTTTATCTGGCAAATCGTTGATGGTGAAAAAAATATAATAAAGCTTGGCATCGATGTTAAAAACCACTTTGGCGAAAAATCAGAGCCTCTATATCCTCGCCTCGCAAAATTCTTTCAGATACTTGACAGTTATGGATTTATAAACTGGAAATAGAAGGCTGTTAAAAATAGCCTTCTATATTTATATTAGGAATAGGAAAAATGCTTCAGAATGAGCTAAACGAACACGAAGTGGCTACCCGACGGCGTATGTGTATACGCCGAGAGGTGAAGTTTGTTCATAGCAAAAAGACATTAAATCGAAGAAAAAGCTCACGAATGTGAGCTTTTTCTTCGTCTTGTTATAACTTTATTGATTTGCAGATACTAAACATTTATATTTTAGTGTCTTTTTGCGTTCCGGAGTATTTTTACATTCCGCTTATTTTTCTTCCTTCTCGTATTTTTTGTATTGTTTAAAATAGTACTGTACTATATCTTTTCGTGTTATAATTCCGATGAACTTGTTTTCGTAGTCAACGACCGGCACGAAGTTTTGATTTATTGCTTTTATAAACAAATCGTCCATATTTGAATTTATGCTAACAGGCTCGTTTCTTGACTTTCTTTTTACATCCTTTATAGATGTTGTTTCTGCAAGACGCATATCAAAGTTCATTTCGTTTTTTATATGCCACAAAATGTCGCCTTCTCTTATGGTTGAGATATATTCCCCTTCTCTGTTTATTACAGGGATTGCCGCATATCTGTGATGCTCCATTTTTTCAAGTGTCTGCCTTACCGTATAATCGTCATACACATAGGCAAGTTCATTTTTTGGTTTTATAAAATATAATATATTCATTATTTCCCTCTTAATTTATTTATTATCTCCTGAAACTCTTCAGGAATATCTCTTTCAAATTCAATATATTCATTTGTAATTGGATGCTCAAAGCCAAGTATTCCTGCGTGAAGCATCTGGTGATTAATACCAAGCTTGTTTTTATCTCCGTATATTTCATCGCCAAGTAGCGGATGCCCTGTATAAGACATATGTACTCTTATCTGGTGAGTTCTTCCTGTTTCAAGTTTGCATTTTACAAGGCTATAACCCTGAAATTCTTCAATAACTTCAAAGTGTGTAACTGCTCTCTTTGAATTTTTTGCGGTTACTGCCATTTTCTTTCTGTCGCCGCCGTGTCTGCCAATTGGTGCATCCACCATACCCTGACCTGTTTTAAAATGGCCGTTTACTATCGCAGTATAAACCCTTGTTATGCTATGTACTGCAAACTGCTCTGCAAGTCCCTGATGTGCTTCATCAGTTTTGGCAACAACTAAAAGTCCTGATGTGTCTTTATCTATTCTATGCACAATTCCAGGTCTTATCACAGAATTTATGGTAGAAAGCCTTCCTTTGCAATGATTCATCACCGCATTCACGAGGGTATTATCAGGATTCCCAGGTGCAGGATGCACCACCATTCCAACAGGCTTGTTTATAATAAGCAGGTAATCATCCTCATATACAATATCAAGTGGAATATCCTGAGGCTCGGCATTTAGCTCCTTTATTTCAGGAAGCTCATACTCAATCTCATCTCCGCACTTAACCTTTAAACTTGCTTTAGGGCTTTTTCCGTTAAGTAAAAGCTTTTCTTCGTCAAACATTTTTTTAACATATGCACGAGATGCATCAAGCTTTTCTGCAAGGTAGGCATCAAGTCTTACGCCGTCTTTATCACATATCAGTATCATTTATTTTTCCTTCCGCTTCTTTGCTTTTGTCAGAACAAAATATAATGTAAATCATAAGCAGTGCTGCACCTGTGCAAACACAAATATCCGCCACATTGAAAACAGGAAAATCCATAAATTCAAAATTGATAAAATCAACCACAAAGCCTCTTGTGATCTTATCCATTATGTTTCCTGTTGCTCCTGTTATAATAAGAAGCATTGCATAATCAAAGATTTTGTTTTCTCCTTTATTTTTAATGTAAATGAAAATACAGATACCAACAACTGCTATTGTTATGGGAATCATAATATAAATTTTATCTGAAAGCATACCAAAAGCAACGCCTGTATTTTCCACATAAACAAAATTTACAAGACCTTTGACAAAGTCAACAAATCCTTTTCCGTCTAATATTTCAACTGCCCATATTTTTGTAATTCTGTCTAAAAGAAGCAATAAAGCGCATAAAATATACTTTATCATTCTATACCCTCAAGAAGTTTTCTCTGTGTTTCTATAATTCCTTCAAGCTGTGCTTTATAGCTTGAAATCTGGCTTTTGATTTCCTTTAATTTTCTTTCCGCCTCAAAAACCTTGCCATCTGCTTCTATTACCATTCTTTCTGCCTGAGCTTTTGCTTCGGCAATTGTTATTTCTGCCTTTTCTTTAGCATTTTTCTTAACATCTTCTGCAGTGTTCTGTGCAAACATAAGGGTGTTTTTAAGAGCATCTTCCGTAGCCTTATAGTTTTTAAGAGCTTCATTCATAATATTGATTTTATCTTTATATTCAATATTTTCTTTGTAAAGTCTTTCATATTCTGATGCTACTGCAGAAACAAATTCTTCAACCTCGTTTTTATTGTATCCGAAAGCTGATTTTGTGAACTCCATATTAGAAATATCAATAGGTATAAGCATTTAAATTCATCCTCTCTAAATAAAAATATAATATACAAATCTTATAAGAAGTGGTATCACAAGATAATCCATAAGCATCCATGTAATAACAAGTGAGAAATCAAACATCATCTGACCTTTTGAGTGCTTTAACATAAAATTTCTTACAGGTGCTACAAAAGGCTCTGTAACCGAATAAACAAAATTAACAATAATGTTGTTGCTACCCGGTCTTGCAATCCATGAAAGCAATGCTCTTACTAAAAAAAGCTTACTTATAATTCCACCCATAATCTGAATTGATGTAGCTAATATATTTGCCAATTTAAATTCCCTTTCCGAAACCAAACGGATCAAATCCTCCGTTTAAAAGTTCTGTTTTAATGTCTCCCATAACCTTTACACTATTAGGTGTTGCCAGAAGTATTCCTTTTGATATTTTCTGAATACTGCCGTCAAGAGCATAAGTAACGCCGCCTAAAAAGTCAACCACACGCTGACATTCTTCTTCGCCGATTTTTTCAATATTAACAACAACAGGTTTTTTTGCTTTAAGGTGGTCTGAAATGAATGTAACATCTTCAAATCTTTCCACAACCGTTACCATAACCTGAAACTGAGTTGTTGTATTTATATCAACAATCTTACTTTTTTTGTGATTGCTTGGATGATGAGTTACATTTGAAACATTTCTTGGCTTTACTCTTGTTTCAACAACCTCTTCCTCTTCTTCGTCCTCATCCTCATAGTCAAAGCCTATTGAGTTAAATATTTTCCCCATTATATCCTTCATCTATTCGTATCTCCTTTCCTTATTTTCCTGAATATCCATGCACAACAACTTCATCATAAAGTGCAAGATGTGCTTTATCTGTAGAAAGATTTCTTTCTATAACAACATACTCATCATTTGATGCTAAAATATCTACCTCTCTGAAGGCATAAGCTCCTTTTTTAATAATGTAAACGCCTTTAACTCCGTCAACAACCTTAACTGCGTCCTTTGAAACCTTCAGACCTCTGCTGCTGTCTAGAATTATTTCTGCTTTATATTTATTTTTAAGGAACAGTTGCTTTTCATAGCTTGTACCTTTTAAAACTATTGCACATTTTCCCTTTTCTTCAGCAGAGATGCTTTCTATTCTCATTTCTATCTGATTGTCGCTTCCCTGCTCTGTTCTTAAATAAACCTTATCACCCGGCTTTTCTGCGTTAAGCTTTTTACTGTCTGCAATTGCAACAAAGTACCATACAAAATTATCTGCAATTTTAACTGCACTGCCTGAGCTTGGCTTTGTAACAACACCTTCGGCTTCTTTTATTTTTGAAGGCGTGATTTGATTTATAGCAGAAAAATCAAAAATTCCCTCGTAGCCGTCAAAGGTTGTTAAGAAAACTCCTGCCTTGTTTGAATATATGTTTCTCTTTTCGCCTGTAACGCCCTGCTCTATTGTACTTTTCTCTTCTTTAAGCTGTGCTATTGCACTGTTTACATCCTCACTTTTTGAAGCAAGTTTGGCAGAAAAAGCGTCTTCAAGCTGAAGCTTTGCCTCAAAAAGTCCGCCGCCTGTGCTTTTATGCGACTTAACAATAAGATTTCCCACATAGGTTTTTATTTTAGTTTCAAACTTTCCTGCACTGTCGTTTGAATTGCTTTTTTCCTTTAGCTCTTCAAGCTTTTCAATCTGCTGATTAATGTCTGAAAGCTTTGCCCTTGTTTCGTAATCTATATCCGTTTCGTAAACTGTTGCAACAAGTTCTCCCACAGAAACTCTTTCTCCGTTTGTTTTAAGAGAGCTTATAACCTGACCGTCATCAGGTACAAGAACACTTTCATCACGGACAACATAGCCTGTAACAGAAATCTTATTCTCTATTTCACCCATAACGGCAAGTTGTGTTTTGTCCTTATTGTCGATTTGCATATAGATATTATAGAAAAGCAGTAAAACCAAGGCAGTGCCCATAATCCAGACAACTACTGCGTTGAATTTTTTCATTTATTCTTCTCCGTCGTTTAAAAGTTTATCAATTCTTATACTCTTGCCCGGAACAACAGTTGAAACTGCGTGTTTGTAAATCATTTGCTGTCTGCCGTCGCAGTCTAAAATAATAACAAAGTTATCAAATCCGATAACATTTCCTTTAAAGTGAAGTCCCGATGTAAGATAAATAGAAACAAATGCTTTTTCTTTTCTCACATAATTTAAAATTGCGTCCTGTAAATTCAAATTTTTGTTCATAGTAACACTCCTTTTTTATTATATAATATCCTTTGCTACTTTTCCATACTTTTCATCAATATTTCATCTATTTTTTCAAAACAAGCAGGAACAAAGCTTGTATTTTCTTCTCTCTTAAACCAGGTTATCTGCCTTTTTGCGTATCTTCTTGTTCCCTGCTTTATAATGTCCTTTGTTTCTTCAAGGGAAATATGTCCGTCTAGATAAGGGAAAACTTCTTTATAGCCAATACCCTGCATAGATGTATGCTTTGAATTAACTCCCATTTCCCTTATTTTTTTCACTTCTTCTTCAAGTCCCATATCAAACATAATATCAACTCTCTTATTCACTCTTTCGTAAAGAGTCTCTCTGTCCCATGTAAGGCATATTTTAGTTAAATCATAAGGTGAATTTTTTACTGTATTTTTAATATGGTCGCTTTGTTTTATGCCTGTGGTTTTAAAGAACTCAATTGCTCTTATAACTCTTTTTATATTGTTTTTATGAATTGTTTCACAAGAAGCAGGGTCCACCTCTCTTAAAATTTCAAAAAGCTTATCCTCGCCCTGTGTTTTTGCAACCTGCGAAAGCTCTTCTCTTAAAGCCTCGTCTTTATCTCCGTCACTTAAAGCAATATCTGAAATAAGAGTATCTATATAAAGACCTGTTCCTCCTGCAAGTACAGGAAGCTTTCCTCTTGAGTTAATATCCTCAATAACTTTTTTTGCTTCTTTCACATAATCTGCAAGACTGTATTCTTCTGTTGGCTCTACAAGGTCAATCATATAATGCTTAATGCCTTGCATTTCATCAACGGTTGGCTTTGCAGTTCCAATATCCATATATTTATAAACCTGCATAGAATCGGCAGTTACAACTTCTCCGTTATACTTTTTGCAAATTTCAACCGCCATAGATGTTTTTCCAGATGCAGTTGGTCCCATAAGAACAATAAGAGGTATTTTACTCATTTACACAATCCTTTTAAATTCTTTTTCTATAAATTTCTTGCTGAAGGATATAATAACAGGTCTGCCGTGAGGACAGGTTCTTACACTGTCATAATACAAAACTTTTTCAACAAGTGCTTTTATTTCTATATCCGTAAGCTTATGATTTGCTTTTATTGCACTTTTACAAGCTATTGAAAATACTGCAGAGCTGTAAATATCTTCAGGAGATTTTTTCTCTCTTATGAGAGATACAATCTCTGTAACAGAGCTTTCAATGTCCTCCGCTTTCATATCTGCAGGTGCCTGACGGACTATATAATCACCTCCGCCAAACTGCTCTATTAAAAATCCAAGCTTCTCAAAGGTTTCAAGGCTTTGTTCCACTGTGTCTGCCTCAAGTGCAGAAAGTCTTAATGTTTCAGGAAATAAAAGAGTCTGACTTAAAACTCTTTTATCCTCCATTATTTTTTCGTAATTAATTCTCTCGTGGGCGGCGTGTTGGTCTATAAGAAGAAGCTTTTCGTCTTTTTCAATAAGAATATAGGTGTCAAAAAGCTGACCGATAACCTTAAATTCCTCTGCCTTTACCTCAGGTGCTCTATGCTCAACATCATATATAAGCTCATCAGGCTCAGGTGTTTTGAAAACTGCAACTTTCTCGAAAGTTTTTTCATCAGGCTTTCTGAAAATATTCAACATCTCTTTTGTGAAGAAATCTTCTTTTTCAGGCTTAAGCTGATAATTACTTTCAAAAGTTTTTTCAGGCTTTGGCTTAACCACAGGTGTGTATGTGCTTTTTATTTCCGTCTTTGGCTCTACCTCTTTTTCTTTTTGTGAAGAAAACAGAGCATTCTGCACACCCCAGTAAACCGCACTGTGTACTATGTTTTCATCAGAAAACTTAATTTCAAGCTTTTGTGGATGAACATTAACATCCGTCATATTTGAAAGCATTTCTATGTTAAGAAGAAGCACAGGGAATTTGCCTGTCATAAGCATTGTTTTATAGGCACTTTCTGCACCGTGTATTATTGTTTTGGACTTAACCCATCTTTTATTAACATAGAAATTCTGCATATTTCTGTTAGGTCTTGAAGAATAACGCGTTCCCACAAGTCCGAAAACTCTTACGCCCTCTTTTGTATAGTCAACCTCAAGCATATTTGAGGCAAGTTCATTTCCATATACTGCAGAGAAAGCATCTCTTAAACTGCCGTTTCCAGATGAAAATAAAACCTCTCTTCCACCGTTTATGAATTTAAAGGAAACAGACGGATAACCAAGAATCATTCTTTCCACAACTTCTTTTATGTGTGCACCCTCGGTTACATCCTTTTTAAGAAAATTCATTCTTGCAGGTGTGTTGAAAAACAAATCCTTAACAACTATGGTTGTACCGTCAGGTGCTCCTGCCTCTGTTTTTGAAACTATTTTACCGCCTGAAAGACTCATCGCCGTTCCAAATGCTTCTTCCTTTGCTTTTGTAATAAGGTCAACATTTGAAACTGCAGAAATACTTGCTAAAGCCTCACCTCTGAAACCCATAGTATAAAGAGTTGTCAAATCATCAATTGACATAATTTTGCTTGTACTGTGAGGAAGGAAAGCTTTTTCAACATCATCAGATGCAATACCGCATCCGTTGTCTGTTATTCTTATATATGTGTTTCCACCGTTTTTGATTTCGATAACAATCTTATCTGCACCTGCGTCAATAGAGTTTTCAATAAGCTCTTTTACTGCAGCAGCAGGGCGTTCTACAACCTCACCTGCGGCAATTTTATTGACTGTATCTATATCAAGTACATTTATGCGTCCCATTAAAATCTCCTTAATTCAGCTTTTCAGCCTTGTTTTTAAGCTCGAATAATTTATTCATAGCTTCAATAGGTGTCAACACCTCTAAAGAAATATTTTTAAGTTCATCTATAATTTCATTCTTAGGTCCGTCAAACATATTGAACTGCATTGGCATATCTGCAGTTTCAATTGGCTTTTCGGTTAAAACCTCTTTGTTTTTCTGTTTCTGTCCGCCCATTTCAAGCTGACCTAAAATCTTTTTAGCCTTTTTAACAACACTGTCCGAAATTCCTGCAAGTTTTGCTACCTCAATACCGTAGCTTTCATCTGCTCCGCCTCTTACAATTTTTCTTAAGAAAACAATGTCATCTTCTCGCTTCTTAGCAGTAATACAGTAATTTTTAACCTCTTTGATTTTATCTTCAAGAACTGTAAGCTCATGATAGTGAGTTGCAAAAAGTGTTCTTGCACCGATTTTCTTTTTGTCTGTAATATGTTCAACTATCGCCCATGCAATTGCAAGACCGTCAAAGGTTGATGTACCTCTTCCGATTTCGTCAATGATTAAAAGTGATTTAGAGGTTGCATTGTTTATGATGTTTGCCATTTCGTTCATTTCCACCATAAAGGTACTCTGTCCTGATGCTAAATCATCAGATGCACCTATTCTTGTGAAAATTTTATCAACAACACCAATTCTTGCAGATTTTGCAGGAACAAAGCATCCCATCTGTGCCAGAACCACAATTATTGCAATCTGTCTCATATATGTGGATTTACCTGCCATATTAGGTCCTGTGATAATAGAAAACATATTTTCATCGCAGTCTAAAAGTGTGTCGTTTGGCACAAACAAAGCATCTCTCATAAAATGCTCAACAACTGCGTGTCTGCCGTCTTTAATATCAATAATATCACTTGCATCAATTTCAGGCATAACATAAGCATTCTTAACAGAAACCTCCGCAAGAGAAGCCAAAGTGTCTAGCGTTGCAATAACCCTTGCAGTTTTTTGTATTCTCTGGCTTTGTGCCTTTATTCTTTCTCTTATTTCGCAGAAAAGCTTATATTCTCTGTCAACAATCTTTTCGTCCGACCTTAAAACAAGGTCCTCAATCTCTTTAAGCTCAGGGGTGATATATCTTTCTGCATTTGTAAGAGTTTGTTTTCTTATGTAATAGTCAGGCACAAGCTCCTGATAAGACCTTGTAACCTCAAGGAAATAGCCGAAAACCTTATTAAATCCAATCTTAAGATTTTTAATTCCTGTTTTTTCTTTTTCCTCTGCCTCTAAAGCCTTAAGTCGGTCTTTACCGTGGTCTCTGCCGTAAATCCATTCGTCAAGCTGAGCATCAAAGCCTCTTTTTATAATTCCGCCCTCACGAACAGAAAATGGTGCTTCATCGTCTATTGCGTCATCAATAAGAGCATAAATATCGCCAAGTAAATCAAAATCTGTATAAAGCTCAAGCAACAAACTGCTTTTGAACTTGGTTGCAACACTTGCAATTACAGGAAGCTTTTTAATTGTGTTTTTAAGAGCAATTAAATCTTTTCCGTTTACCGTCTGGTACTCTATTTTAGAAACGAGTCTTTCAATGTCATTTATATCTTTAAGAGCAGTTCTTAAATTATCCCTTAAAGCAGTTTCGTTATAAAGCTCTTCAACCGCTTTATTTCTTCTTTTGATGTTTGAAACAGAAACAAGAGGTTGTTGTACCCAGTTTGAAATCATTCTTCCGCCCATCGGTGTGCAGGTTCTGTCAATAACGCTTAAAAGAGAGCCTCTTTTGTTACCGTCTCTCATAGTTTTAACAAGCTCTAAATTTGCTCTTGCAGTTGCATCAAGTGAAAGGAACTGAACGCTGTCATACACCTGAACTGCCTTCATATGTGAAAGGTCTGTCATCTGTGTCTGTTCAAGATAGTCAAAAAGTATTGCAGTTGCACAAAGAGCAAGTTCTTTTGCGAATAATTCTTTATTGTCGCCATAATGTTTATTAAGCATATTTTTCGCATTTTCTTTTTCACAGTAAACAGATTCAACACTTTGCACAAAGGCGTTATATTTTTCTTTTAAAACTCTTTTTAAAAATTTATCATCTTCAACCTCTTTGTTGAATATAATTTCAGATGGCGAAAACTTTGCTATTTCACTTAAAATATCCGATTTTGCACCCGCCTGAGTAAACTCTGTTGCATACACCTCACCTGTTGAAGCATCTGTTACCGAAAAGCCGTATTTCCCGCCCTTTGCGAAAAGGCAAACAAGGAAGTTGTTTTTTGTTTCTTCAACCGCATCTGAAAGAGTGATTGTTCCCGGTGTTACAACTCTTACAATTTCTCTTTTAACAATGCCTTTGGCTTCTTTAGGGTCTTCAACCTGTTCGCAAATTCCAACCTTGTAACCTGCCGCAACAAGCTTTGTTATGTATGGATCACAGCTATGGAAAGGCACACCGCACATAGGAGCTCTTTCCTCAAGACCGCAATCTCTGCCGGTTAAAGTTAAGCCAAGTACCTGAGATGCAGTTTTTGCATCTTCAAAAAACATTTCGTAAAAGTCACCAAGGCGATAAAAAATTATAGTATCCTTGTTTTTTTCTTTTATTTCCATATATTGTTGCATCATTGGAGTGAGCATTTTATCTTTTCTCCTATTACTAAATTTTCTTTTTATATAGTTTACCTGATTTTACAATAATCCTGATTATATTATACTTCAAACACCGTTTTTTTTCAATATCTTTTTTGTAAAAATACTTGCATTTAAAGGCAAAATTATATATAATAGACTAGATAGAATGTGAGGTAGTGATGGCTAAAATAATTAAAGGGGTTTTCCCCACCTTTCAGAAAAAAGAAAATACAATAACTGCCATAATAGTAGCAGGTGGAAGCGGCACAAGAATGGGCATTGATTTCAACAAGCTTTTCTTAAGCATTGATGAAAAGCCTGTTATTGCCTACACCCTTGATGTTTTCGAAAACTGCCGTGAGGTTGATGACATTATCATCGTTGCAGCAGAAAAGGATTTCAACTTCGTAAAAGAAATAGTTGAAGCCTTTGAATACGAAAAAGTCAGCAATATAGTAGTTGGCGGTGCTACAAGACAGGAAAGCGTTAAAAAAGGTCTTTCTGCTTTGTCAGATGATTGTGATATTGTTTTAATTCACGACGGTGCAAGACCGCTTGTTACAAACCAGTCGGTTTTAAACTGCATTGAAGAAACAGTAAAAAACGGCGCAGCTGCACTTGGAACACCTGTGAAAGACACTATTAAATCTTCAGATACTGACGGTTTTATTAAAGATACTGTCCCAAGAGACGGACTTTATCTTATCCAGACTCCTCAGGGCTTTGACAGAAATTTAATTGTTGATGCTCATAACTTCGCACTTGAAAATGGTCTTGATGCAACAGATGACTGTAAGCTTGTGGAGGCACTGGGCAAAAAAGTTGCAATTGTTCCATCGGAAAGCTCAAATATAAAGCTTACAACTCCTGATGATTATTTTATAATATCAGCACTTTTGGCATACAGAGGTGATTTTGAATGAGAATAGGACACGGAATAGATTTTCACAGACTTGTAGAGAACAGAGATTTATACCTTGGCGGTGTTAAAATAGACTACGAAAAAGGACTGCTTGGTCATTCTGATGCAGATGTTCTTCTTCACGCAATCTGCGATGCACTTCTTGGTGCTGCCGCAAAAAGGGATATAGGTTATCACTTTCCTGACAGCGACGAACGATTTAAAGGCATCTCAAGCCTTAAGCTTTTAGAGCTTACAAAAGAAATTATTCTGCCTTACAAGGTTGTAAACATTGATGCAACAGTTATTGCACAGGCACCAAAGCTTATGCCACACATTGAAAAAATGAGAGAAAATGTTGCAAAAGCACTTGAAACAGATATAAATAATATTAACATAAAAGCTACAACATCAGAGCATATGGGCTACTGCGGAAGCGGTGAAGGTATGGAAGCCCATGCAATTTGCCTGATAGAATAGGAGAAAAAAAATGGCTAAAGATTCAAAAAAATTCGTTGAAGATATTACATCTATGGATGTAGACTTCGCAAAATGGTACACAGATATTGTAAAAAAAGCAGAACTCGTTGACTATTCAAGAGTTCGTGGATGTATGATTATTAAACCTTACGGCTATGCCATCTGGGAAAACATTCAGAAAACTCTTGATAAAATGTTCAAGGATTTAGGTCACGAAAATGTTTATATGCCTATGTTTATCCCTGAAAGCTTACTTCAGAAAGAAAAAGACCACGTTGAAGGCTTTGCTCCTGAAGTTGCATGGGTAACACACGGTGGCTTAGAACCATTAACAGAAAGACTTTGTGTTCGTCCTACATCAGAAACACTTTTCTGCGACCATTATAAAGACATTATTCACTCATACAGAGACCTTCCAAAGCTCTATAATCAGTGGTGCAGTGTTGTAAGATGGGAAAAAACAACAAGACCATTCCTTCGTAGCCTTGAATTCTTATGGCAGGAGGGCCACACAGCTCACGCAACTGCAGAAGAAGCACAGGAAGAAACAATCAGAATGTTAAATGTTTATGCAGACTTCTGTGAAAATGTTCTTGCTATGCCTGTAGTTAAAGGTCAGAAAACAGACAAAGAAAAATTCGCAGGTGCAGAACAGACATACACAATTGAAGCTTTAATGCACAGTGGTATCGCACTCCAGTCAGGTACATCACACAACTTTGGTGATGGCTTTGCAAAAGCATTTGAAATTCAGTTTGCAGACAAGGACAATCAGCTTAAATATGTACATCAGACATCTTGGGGTGTTACAACAAGACTTATCGGTGCAATCATTATGGTTCACGGTGATGACAACGGACTTGTTCTCCCACCAAGAATCGCTCCAACTCAGGTTATGATTATTCCAATCGCTCAGCACAAAGAAGGCGTACTTGATAAAGCAGACGAACTTTATAACACTCTTAAAGACACAGTAAGAGTTAAGGTTGATGCATCTGATAAGAGCCCTGGATTTAAGTTCAGCGAACAGGAAATGAGAGGTATTCCACTCAGAATTGAAATCGGTCCTAAAGACATTGAAAACAATCAGGCAATTATTGCTCGTCGTGATAACGGCGAAAAGGTTGTTGTTTCTCTTGACAACATAAAAGAAGAAGTTGAAAAGCTTTTAGATGCGGTTCAAAATGCAATGCTTGAAAAAGCAAGAGCACACAGAGAAGAAAGAACCTACAAAATGACAGACATCGACGAAATGAAAAAACAGCTTGACGAAAACCCTGGCTTTATCAAGGCTATGTGGTGCGGCGATCAGGAATGTGAACTTAAAATTAAAGAACTTACAGGCGCAACCTCAAGATGTATCCCATTCGAGCAGGAAGAAATTTCAGATAAATGTATCTGTTGCGGAAAACCTGCCAAAAAGATGGTATATTGGGGAAAAGCATATTAATTACGCAAAAAATCCTTGCTATATGCAAGGATTTTTTATATCGAAACCTTTAGGTTATATCGAATTTACCGCAAGGTAAATATATCGAATGAGCAAAGCTCATATATCGACAAAGCAGACCTGCGAAATCGCAGGTATTCTTACATTTATTTATCTTTATTTTTTTCTTCAGATAATCCTGCTCTGAACTTTAATATCTCAACATTTTCAGCCATTTCTAAAAACACTAATATGAAACCAAGCTCAAACAACAGTGCGCCTCCACCTATCAAAATAGAACAAAGACCTTCAAAAGGTAACTTATTCATCATAATTATTCCATTTACTACAACTGCAGCAATTGCTACCCAAATTATGATTTTACTTGCTTTTCTTAAAATTCCGATCATTATAATCTCCTCCTAACAAAATTTTACAAAATTATTATACAACAACCTTTGGTTGTTGTCAATAACTAATAATAAGTTTTTTACATAACTAAAATTAGTTGTTATGCTAATAATATAACAAGGAGGGGTTGTTATGATAAAAAACTTAAAGTTGTTAAGGTTAGAAAAAGGATTAAGTCAAAAACAATTAGCTGAAAAAGTTAATGTTAGTCAACAATCTATAAATAAGTATGAAAACCACGATGTTGAACCAAACAGTGAAACTCTTTGTTTACTTGCCGACTTTTTTGAAACCTCTGTTGATTTTCTCATCGGACATACAAACATCAGACACAAAATCGAACAAACCTCTGAAATGGCTTTAAACCTTGAAGAGGAAAATCTCATAAAAAAACACCGTAAGCTTTCTGCTTACGATAAAGAAACAATTATGATAATTATAGACCGATTTGAAAAATAATTGCTATTTTATTTAATTCAAACGCAAGGCGTTTGTGCCTTAATAGAACCCACAGGGTTCGCTTCATAGACGAGCATAGCGAGTCTGCTTCATACAGGCTTTGCCTGTGCTTCATATCGGCACCGCCGATGCTTCATACAAAAAAGACTTGCAGATTGCAAGTCTTTTTTTGTTTTATTTCGTTTTTCCACAAGCACAGGTGCCTGTGTATGCTTGATTTACTCTGCCACATTCCTCACAAACCCAGCCATCTGCCACATTTTTAAGATCGTCTTTGCTGTACTTATGGTCAGTTTCAATAAGCTTTCTTTTTATGTACTCTATGTCATCTGCCATATCAAGAAACAGGAAAATAAAACCTGCATAAAAAAGTACACACAATACACCAACAAGCAAATATAAAATTCCTGCCAGTATGCTCTGGGTAAAAACCGCAAAGCTTCCAAACAAAATTACAATCAATGAAATTACAAAAACAAACTTACTTGCCTTTCTTAACATTTCAGTCATTTAAAGCACCCCTTTTTCTTATGATTTTTAATATTCCTATTATTATCATTATTCCTATAACTGCACCGCTTGTGTCTATTAAAACATCATACCATCTACAGGCTCTTCCTTTTACGAAAAGCTGATGGATTTCATCAGTAATTGCATAGAGAAAGCAAAGGGTTGTTGCAGAAAGCACAAGCTTCTTCTTTTTATGCAGTAAAAATGCAATATATGATAAAATACCAAGGACTGCGTACTCTGTTAAATGGGCAACTTTTCTTATAACATTCTGATAAGGTTCAACCTTTTTCATCTGTTTTTTAGGCGTAAGCTTTTTGAAGTCCTTTGAAATAGTTGATGCTATTTTTATAAGAGTTTTTCCGCTTGTTTTTTTAGATGTAGTTGCTTCCTGCGCAGAAAATGCAAAAATAACGAACATCCACAAAACAACTAAAGACCACGCTATTATCTTTTTAACGATTTTTCTCACCTCTTAAACCACAACATTCTTTTCTTTGATTTCCACAAAGTTTTTAAGTACCGCTTTAACCTGATAAGATTCTGAAACACCTGTTTTGCACCATATTGCAAAATGCTCACAGTTGTTAAGTGCTAAATTGTATTTTGTTTCACCAAGTCTGCTTTTTGCTCTTTCTACTGTTTCCTCAGGAGAATACAAATGATAGCTTTCGCTTTGTGTTTCATATCTTTTCTCTTTTTCAGGTTTTTGATGTATGTCTGAGAACACAAGCTCAAAGAATTCCTTTTTACCACCTAAAAAATCTTTCATATTGCCAAAACGAATTCGTTTTATTCCCTTAAAGTCTCCGCCGTCTCCTGCGTAGTGGATTACTTTGCCGTCACCCACATAAACTGCATAATGAGAGTACAAAAATCTTTTAACACCTATAATATCTCCTGCTTCTAAATCCTTATACATAATACCACCTCATTATATGGTATTAAATAAGTAGGCTAAAAATTCTAGCTTTGGCACAACAACATTTACTTCCGTTAAAAACTTCTTAAAAAATGCTTAATTCCAATTCTCTGCTCAGTGCTTCAAGCGCCTTAATTCCTGCACTGCTATTTCCTTTACTGTCCAGTGCCGGTGAATAAATTCCTATTCCCATTCTGTTTGGAACAATAGCCATTATTCCTCCGTCTTTAGATATAACGCAAATTCCGAACTCATTTGCATCTGCCTTTGCAAGTTCAGGAATATATGTTGCCACTTTACCATTTTTTATGTATGGACGACATCACTTATGATTTTTTCTAATAATTCTTTCGTAAATATTCCCCCTGTTCTTTTGTGCTATATAGAAATTTTATCATATAATTCTATCTTTAGCAACAAAAAATTTGCCCATACAAAGTATGAGCAATTTTTATTAACTATAATTATTTTTTCTTCTGGAAAAGCTTGATTATTTCAACAACAGGGATTGTTGAAAGTGCAAGAATAAGAGCAACAACATATTCAAGAATACTAATAGCTTCAAATTCAAAGAGATTTCTCATTGCAGGTACATAAATAAGTGCTGATGTTAATGCAAGTGAGAGAATCATTGTTCCCCAGAGGAGCATATTTTGTGTTTTTAACTTGAAGATAGAGCCGTGTGAACGCATATTGAACGAGTGGAAAATTTCTGCCATTGACATTGCTAAAAACGCCATTGTCATACCGTCTGCACTTTGTGTTATCTCCCACACACCTGATTCCATATAATGGCCGATAAAGTATGCAGCGAGTGTAATTACAGAAACCATAAGTCCCTGATATGCCACATTAAAGCCAAGACCGTTTGCAAAAATACCTTCGTCGCTCTTTCTTGGTTTTCTTGTCATAATATCAGGCTCTGCCTTTTCTGCACCAAGTGCAAGTGCAGGAAGTGAGTCTGTTACAAGGTTAATAAACAGAATATGTGCAGGTTTTAAAATTGTAAAACCGCAAAGTGTTGCAACGAAAATACTTATAACCTCACTTAAGTTTGATGAAAGGAGGAACTGGATACATTTACAGATATTATCAAATATTCTTCTGCCCTCCGCAACAGCACTTACGATTGTTGCAAAGTTATCGTCTGCTAAAATCATATCAGCAACATTTTTTGTAACATCTGTACCTGTAATTCCCATACCGATACCAATATCCGCATTTTTAATTGATGGTGCATCATTTACGCCGTCACCTGTCATAGCAGTAACACAGCCTTTTTTACGCCATGCATTTACAATACGAACCTTATGTTCAGGCTGAACACGCGCATATACTGAATATTTTATTACGATTTCGTCAAACTCTTCGTCGTTGTATTTATCAACTTCAGCACCTGTTATAGCTTCAGATGCATCTGTTATAATGCCAAGTGTTTTTGCGATAGCAACCGCTGTATCTTTATGGTCACCTGTTATCATTATAGGACGGATTCCTGCTTTTGCACACTGGGCAACTGCATCAGTAACCTCAGGTCTTACAGGGTCAATCATTCCCATAAGTCCCATAAAAATCATATTGTTTTCCAGAGCTTCGGTTGTATAGACTTCTGGAACTGCATCGTATTTTTTATATGCACACGCAAGTACTCTCAATGCCTGTGAGGCAAATTCTGTATTCTTGGCAAGTATCTTTGCACGAATATCGTCGGTAAGCTCTGTTACTTCTCCGTTTTCCATAATGTGTGTACATCTTGCGAGAAGCTCATCAGGAGCACCCTTTGTATATTGAATGATTTCTCCGTTTTCATTGTGAACAGTTGACATCATCTTTCTGCCTGAATCAAAAGGTACTTCCCCTACACGAGGTGCTTTTGCTGTAAGCTCATCTTTTTTGAGACCAATCTTAGTTGCATAATTCACAAGGGCACATTCTGTAGGTTCGCCTACTGCTTCGCCGCTTTCGTCAGGCTCAGCATCAGAGCAAAGTGACATTCCTGTTGCAAGAAGCTTTTCGTCCTCACTCCAGAAATCAACTACTGTCATTTTATTCTGTGTAAGTGTGCCTGTTTTATCTGAACAGATAATCTGTGTACAGCCAAGTGTTTCAACTGCAGTTAATCTTCTTATAATGGCTTTCTGTTTTGACATTTTTGTAACGCCCATAGAAAGAACAATTGTAACAACCGCCGCAAGACCTTCAGGAATTGCTGCTACTGCAAGACTTACTGCAAGCATAAATGTATCAAGTGTTGAATGAACATCAAATTTTCCGTTTCTTATAAGGGTAAAGGCAAACATAAATACACAGATACCCAAAACAAGCTTTGTAAGAAGTCCACTCAGTTGTGAAAGTCTTTTCTGAAGCGGTGTTTCCCCTTCTTCTGCCTGTGTTATTGCAGTTGCAATTTTACCCATTTCAGTATCCATACCTGTTGCAGTAACAACCATTGTGCCTCTGCCGTAAACAACAACGCTTCCCATATAGCACATATTTTTTCTGTCGCCAAGCGGAACATCGCCATTATCACCTGCTGTTAATGCATAATCGAACTTATCTGATGGAACAGATTCACCTGTAAGGGCTGCCTCTTCGATTTTAAGACTGGCGGATTCCAGAATTCTTCCGTCTGCAGGAACTGCATCACCTGCTTCAAGAAGTACAATATCTCCAACAACAAGGTCTTCGCTTTTTACAACCACATATTTCCCGCCACGGATAACCTTTGAGGTTGCCGCCGCCATTTCCTTAAGAGCATCAATGGCTTTTTCTGCTTTACTTTCCTGTACAACACCCAAAACTGTATTAAGCACAACAACTGCAAGAATAATAAATACATCTGTTGGCGCTTCACCCTCTATAAGAGAAGTGATAAAAGATACCACTGCAGCACCAATAAGTACAAGCACCATTGGGTCTGCTATCTGGGCAATAAGGCGTTGGAAAAGAGATTTCTTTTTCCCTTCAACAAGCTTATTTTTGCCGTTTTTCTCTACACGCAATGCTGCTTCGTTTTCTGAAAGACCTGTTTCTTTTGATGACTCAAAAGCTGAAAGCACAGTTTCTTTTTCCTCAAGATAATGTTTCATAAAATCCTCCTTTGATAATTATCTATACATAAAAAGACGAGCTTATATGTATAGATTCACTTTACATATAGTCTCGTCTTTTAATTCAAGCCAAGCGGAATATCCGCCGTGTTAATGTTGACTTGACACGCACATAATAAGCGCTAACTACTCCCTATAAAGAATATGCATATATTTTAACTTAATTTCAATATTTTGTCAATATCTTTCTTATTAAAAATTATATCACAAATTATCTTAATTATGCAAAAAAATTGCCCATACAAAGTATGAGCAATTTTATGAGAACTAATGGTTAATTAGTTGATAGCTGTAACAACGCCTGAACCTACTGTTCTACCACCTTCACGGATAGCGAATCTGAGACCTTCTTCGATAGCGATAGGTGTGATGAGTTCAACGTCCATAGTTACGTTATCGCCAGGCATACACATTTCTGTGCCAGCTGGAAGTGTGATAACGCCAGTAACGTCAGTTGTTCTGAAATAGAACTGTGGTCTGTAGTTGTTGAAGAATGGAGTATGACGTCCACCTTCTTCTTTTGTAAGAACGTAAACTTCGCCCTTGAATTTTGTGTGTGGGTTGATTGAACCTGGTTTCGCGAGAACCTGTCCTCTCTGGATTTCGTTTCTCTGAACACCTCTAAGAAGAACACCGATGTTATCACCAGCTTCAGCATAGTCGAGGAGTTTTCTGAACATTTCGATACCTGTTACAACAACTTTTCTTGCTTCGTCTGATAAACCAACGATTTCAACTTCTTCGTTAACTTTGAGCTGACCTCTTTCAACTCTACCAGTAGCAACAGTACCACGGCCTGTGATTGAGAATACGTCTTCTACAGGCATAATGAATGGGAGATCTGCTTTTCTTTCTGGTGT
>JAZSLZ010000068.1:0-3066 GCA_045535635.1 Clostridia bacterium | reverse complement strand
TAACTTCCGTGAAGGTCTTACAGTGCTTGAATTCTTCGCATCATCTCACGGTACAAGAAAAGGTCTTGCAGATACAGCCTTAAGAACAGCCGACTCAGGTTACTTAACAAGAAGACTTGTTGACGTTGCTCAGGATGTTATTGTTCGCGAAGACGACTGCGGTACTGAAAACTATGTAACACTTCAGGCAATTAAAGACGGTAATGCAGTTCTTGAAAGCCTTAAGGACAGACTCCTCGGCAGAACAGTTGCAAGAGATGTTGTAAATCCTGCAACAGGCGAAGTTATCGCAGAAAGAGGCGAACTTATCAATGACGACCTTGCTACTGTTATCACAGATGCAGGTGTTGAAAAGGTTGATGTTCGTTCAGCTCTTACATGCCGTGCTAAAATCGGTATCTGTTCAAAATGTTACGGTGCAAACCTTGCATCAGGCGAACAGGTTAACATTGGTGAAGCTGTTGGTATTATCGCAGCTCAGTCAATCGGTGAACCTGGTACACAGCTTACAATGAGAACGTTCCATACCGGTGGTGCCGCTTCAGGCGACGATATCACACAGGGTCTCCCTCGTGTAACTGAATTGTTTGAAGCAAGAAAACCAAAGGGTGTTGCAATCATTTCTGAAATCGAAGGTAAAGTTAAAATCGACGATTCAGGTAAGTTAAGACAGATTATTGTTCAGAACAAGGAAGAAGATAAATCATACGAAATCCCATTCAATGCAAGAATCAAAGTTAACGACGGCGATGTTATTGAAAAGGGTGCTCCTCTTACAGACGGTTCATTAAGCCCACACGATCTTCTTACAATTATCGGTGCTGATGCAGTTTATGCGTACATCGTAAAAGAGGTTCAGAAGGTTTACCGTATGACTGGTGTTGATATCAATGATAAACATATTGAAATCATTGTTCGTCAGATGATGAAGAAAGTAAGAGTTGAAGATGCAGGAGATTCTAAATTCCTTCCTGGTGCACTTGTTGACAGACTCGAAGTTGAAAGAGCAAATGTTGCTCTTGAAGATGAAGGCAAAAAACCTGCAACATATGTACAGGAACTTCTCGGTATCACAAAGGCTTCTCTTGCTACAGACAGCTTCTTGTCTGCTGCTTCCTTCCAGGAAACAACAAGAGTTCTTACAGATGCAGCTATCAAGGGTAAGGTTGATCCACTTGTTGGTCTTAAAGAAAACGTTATCATTGGTAAGCTCATCCCTGCAGGTACTGGTATCAGTGAATACCACGACGTTGAGGTTAAACCTGCACATGTTGAAAATCCACTTATTCCTGAAGAACTTGATTTATCAGAGGTAATTTCAGAAGAATAAGAAAATGCTTGACAAATTTGAGTTTATATTATAAAATAGTTTAGTGTGCACAAACCCGGATAGGTTTCGGGTTTGTGCTTCACGTGCGTTTGTTAATTTGGTATGAAGCTTTTGCTTTATATATAAAAATACTATCGGAGGTGAAATAATGCCAACATTTAACCAGTTAGTTAGAAAAGGTCGTCAGACATCTGTTAAAAAGTCAACAGCTCCTGCTCTTTTAAAGGGTTTTAACTCAATCAAAAAAGAAGCAGTAGACCAGAACTCTCCACAGAAGAGAGGCGTTTGCACTTATGTTAAGACAATGACACCTAAAAAGCCTAACTCAGCTCTTAGAAAAATTGCCAGAGTAAGATTGTCTAACGGTATCGAAGTAACATCATACATTCCAGGTATCGGTCACAACTTACAGGAACACAGCGTTGTTTTAATAAGAGGCGGTAGAGTTAAGGATCTCCCTGGTGTACGTTACCATATCATCAGAGGTACTCTTGATACTTCAGGTGTTGCTAACAGAAATCAGAGCAGATCTAAGTATGGTGCAAAGAAAGCTAAGAAAAAATAATTTCTTTGCAAAAAAATCTAATTAAATTTAAGGTAGTGCTAGGCATTATTGATTATATGCCATATTGCACAACGGGCTAAAATGTCCGAGTACCGGTGATTTATTTATCACATTAAAGGAGGGAAGCAAAGTGCCAAGACGTGGCTTTATTGCAAAAAGAGAGGTTATGCCTGATCCAATGTACAACTCTGTAGTTGTTACAAGACTCATCAACAACATTATGCTTGATGGTAAAAAAGGTGTAGCTCAGAAAATCGTTTATGATGCATTTGACATCATTAAAGAAAAAACAGGTAGAGATGCTTTAGAAGTATTCGAAGA
The DNA here is from genome assembly GCA_045535635.1 of Clostridia bacterium. Lineage (GTDB taxonomy): Bacteria > Bacillota > Clostridia > RGIG6154 > RGIG6154 > RGIG8700. Next base: position 850 of record JAZSLZ010000068.1, on the reverse strand, counting down.
AGCTATGAACAACATTATGCCTGTATTAGAAGTAAAAGCTCGTAGAGTTGGTGGTGCTACTTACCAGGTTCCAATGGAAGTTAGACCTGAAAGAAAGCAGACACTCGGTTTAAGATGGCTTACAACTTATTCAAGAGCTAGAAATGAAAAAACAATGCGTGAAAGACTTGCAAACGAGCTTTTAGACGCTCTTAACAATGCAGGTGGCGCAGTTAAGAAAAAAGAAGATACACACAAGATGGCAGAAGCAAACAAAGCGTTTGCACACTATCGTTGGTAATCTTTTCACCAATAATCAAAGCTTTTTATGCTTTGCTTATTAATTCTGAAAGGAGGAAATATTAAGTTATGGCTAGACAATGTGCTTTAAAAGATACAAGAAATATTGGTATTATGGCTCACATCGATGCTGGTAAGACTACTACAACAGAACGTATTCTTTTCTATACAGGCCGGATCCATAAAATGGGTGAAACTCATGATGGTGCAGGTACTATGGACTGGATGGTTCAGGAGCAGGAACGTGGTATCACAATCACATCTGCTGCTACAACATGTTTCTGGGAAAACGCTTCAGGTCCTTACAAAGGCATCAAAAACAGAATCAATATCATCGATACTCCTGGTCACGTTGACTTCACAGTTGAAGTTCAGAGATCTTTAAGAGTTCTTGACGGTTCTGTTACTGTTATGTGTGCTAAGGGTGGTGTAGAACCACAGTCAGAAACAGTTTGGAGACAGGCTGATGACTACGGTGTACCAAGAATGATCTATGTTAACAAAATGGACATTATGGGTGCAGACTTCTACAACGTTGTAAACATGGTTCACGATCGTCTTAAAGCTAACG
>JAZSLZ010000105.1:0-9611 GCA_045535635.1 Clostridia bacterium | reverse complement strand
TGTGCTTCGTAGATTTCTCTGTATTTGCTTGAATCTTCGCCTTTAAGGTCTGCGATTTCTGCAATCATTCTTAATACTGTACCAAACTGCATTGAAGTCCAGATACTTTCGCCCTTACCTTCTCTGCAAACTTTGTAAAGCATATCGTTCCAGTCTGAGCAAAGCATAAGTGGGAAGCCGTGGCTACCAAGGTTAGCCATTGTGAATTCAATAGATTTCTTGATGTGTTCCCAAACTGTGCCCTTACCACCATCGTAGTATTCAACTTCTTCGTCTAAGTAGTCAAGGGTACCTTCTTCAATAATAATGTTATATGTTGTCATAACAAGCCAGAGGTGGTTATCTGAATGAATTCTTGAAACAGGTTCCCAACCTTCGTTAGGGAAGCAGTAGTGGTTTGTGCGACCGTTATTATACTGCTGTGTGAATAAGAGGTTTAATTTATCTTTTGCTCTTCTTAAATCAAATGGAACCATTGATAAAATATCCTGAGCTGTATCTCTTACGCCAACGCCTCTGAATGTACCTGTTGCATAATAAGAAATATTTCTTGAGAAAAGGAAGTTCTTTTCTGCCTGGTAAGGATTCCAAACGTTAATCATTGTCTGTGCATCTTTATCAGGAATTTCGCAAGTAAATTTGCTTAAATAATCTTCCCAGTGTTCGTTTAATTTCTTAAATGATTTTTCAACAAAATCTTCTTCTCTGCAGTGTGCAACACTCTTTTTGATGTCTTCTTCTGTCATTGCTGTACCAAGGAAAACATTAAGTTCTGTCTCTTCGCCTGCTTTAAGGTCAAGCTCAACTTCAAGAGCAAAACAAGGATCGCCACCTGCAAGTGTTGAATTTGTGCAACCGCCCTTTTCAATGTTCTGTGGATTTTCTTCACTTCTGTATGCACCGATGAATTCGTCTCTGTCACAGTCAAAGCCTTTGATTTGTTTATTAACTGCAAAGTATACAAGTGGAGTTTCATCTGGCTTTGGCTGCATTTCAACACCATACTTATAAACAAGGATATCTCCCATATCATAAGCAGATAACTGATGCTTGTTGTAGCACTGCCACTGAAGCTCTCTCATAAATTCCATCATACCAAGTTCAACATAAGGGAATACTTTGATTTTCTTATCTGTATCTGATGTAAGTTTAATGTTCCAGATAAGGCAGTTTTCGTATTCACCTACAAAGTATGTTGAAACTGCTTTAACGCCATTCTTTTCTGCTTCAAATTTTGTGTAACCCATACCATGAGTTGCAGCCCACTTTTCAGGTTTGCTCTTACATGGTTCATTAGTTGGGCACCAGTAATCATTACCGTCTTTAATGAAGCTGTAAAAACCACTTCTGTCTGTTGGTACGTGGAAGAATTTATAGTGGTTAATTCTCCAGATCTGTGGTGATTTGTAAAATGCCACACCGCCACCTGCCTGTGACATCATAGTTGTGAACACACCGTTTGTAAGATAGTTCATCCAAGGTGTTGGTGTGTTGTATTTTTCGATTCTTATTTCTTTTTTCTGTTCGTTAAATGTATACATATCTATTCTCTCCTTTTTTAATTTTCAATATGATTAGTGTAAATTTCTCACATATAATAAATTTTCATAATTTTGATGCAGTTTGTGCTAATGCGTAGCGCCGTGTACTTTGTGTACATAAGCGAAGCAATTAGTGCAAAATGCGCAAAATTGGGAAATTTAAGCATTCTTGAGGGCTTCAACTTTGTCTGTCTTTTCCCATTTTACATCAAGGTCTTCTCTTCCCATATGTCCATAGGCTGCAAGTTGTTTGTAGATTGGTTTTCTTAAATCAAGCTCTTCAATGATATTTGAAGGTCTCATATCGAAGCATTTTTCTACTTTTCTTACGATTTCTTCGTTTGGAATTGTTTCTGTTCCGAAGGTGTCAACAAGAACTGATACAGGTTTTGCAACACCAATTGCATAAGCAAGTTGAACTTCACATTTTTTAGCAAAGCCTGCTGCAACAATATTTTTTGCAACATATCTTGCGTAGTATGCAGCACTTCTGTCAACCTTTGTAGGATCTTTTCCTGAAAAAGCTCCGCCGCCGTGTCTTGCATAACCGCCATAGGTGTCAACAATAATTTTTCTTCCTGTTAAGCCAGTGTCTCCCATAGGTCCGCCGATAACGAATCTGCCTGTTGGGTTAACATAGATTTTTGTATTTTCATCCATAAGCTCTGCAGGAACTATTGGATTGATAACATACTCAATCATATCTTTTCTGATTGTTTCAAGGTCTGCTTCTTCACCGTGCTGTGTTGAAACAACTATTGCTTCAACTCTTATAGGTGTGTCGCCGTCATATTCAACAGTCACCTGAGTTTTACCGTCAGGTCTTAAATAATCTACAACACCTGTTTTTCTTACTTCTGTAAGTTTTTTAGCCATTTTGTGTGCAAGTGTAATAGGCAGAGGCATAAGTTCTTTGGTTTCATCACAAGCATAACCGAACATCATTCCCTGGTCGCCTGCTCCTGTTTCAAACTTATCTTCTTTTTCTCCGTCCTTTGCTTCTTTTGCTTTGTCAACACCAAGTGCAATATCTGCAGACTGTTCATCAATCTGAGTTAAAACACCGCAAGTTGAAGCATCAAATCCAAACTTTGCTCTGTTATATCCGATTTCGTTAACAGTATCTCTTGCAATTTTAGGAATATCAACATAACAATCTGTTGTTATTTCTCCCATAACGACAATTGTACCTGTTGTTACAAATGTTTCACAGGCAACTCTCGCCTTTGGATCCTCTTTGTATATTGCGTCAAGAACAGAATCTGAAATAAGATCACAGATTTTATCCGGATGCCCTTCTGTAACCGATTCAGATGTAAATAATCTTCTGCTCATGGTAACTACCTCCTGTATGTTTTACATTTGGTATTATTTTATCATATTCTGACACTTTTTGCAACTACTATTTTTCAGTTATTTTAACAGCAAGTACGGTCATATCATCTGTATGCGTATTTTGCAATTTCATAGCCTTATTCAGCAAAATGTCTGAAATTTCCTTTGCAGATTCTTCACCAATATTTTTAAGCACCTCTCTTATCCAACTATCATCTCTTATAACCTCTGTAACCCCATCCGAAGCTATAACGATAATATCATCTTTGGAAAATCTCATTCTGCTTTTTGCAGGTTCTGACACACCAACAATGCCCGTTGGCAAACTTGAAGACCTTAAGCACACCACTTTCTTGCCTTTTTTGATATAAGAGCCAACAGAACCCGTTTTTATGAACTCTCCATAGCCTGTGTATAAATCAAGAACAAGCATATCTATCGTAGCAAAATTTTCATCATAGGATTTTAAAATCAAAACAGAATTTATAAGTTTAACTGCCGTTTCTTTATCAACACCTGCAACAAGCATTCCCTCAAGAAGTTTTACCGTTTCATTGCTTTCTCTGGCAGCTTCAGCACCGCTTCCCATTCCGTCACTTAATGCAACTATTACTTTTCCTTTTCCAGGCCTTATAATTGCATAGCTGTCTCCCCATTCCTTTTCTCCTTTTTGTCTTACTCTTGAAACGCCAACATCTGCATCAAACCATTCTCTTTCTTTAAGTACGATATTGCATTTCCCCTGAACGCACTCTCTTTCCTCTGCATAAAATCTTCTTTTGAGAATTTTTTCTGCCGCAGGAACAATGGTGAGGTGGCACACATTACCTCGTCTGCATTCAACTACGCAAATATTAATCTGATACCTTTCTTCTTTTTCTTTAAGCACAGAAACTTCCGAAACACGAACCCCAAGATTGTCAAGAAATTCTATTAACTTTTCTTCTGCCTCAAGCTCAAAGCTATATCCGTTTTGTATTTCCTCGGCAATACCATCAACAACCTTTGACACATCGCAAAGTTGTTGATTTATAAGCTTTCTGCTTTCCATAATCTTATCTTCCCATACCGTATTAACACGATAAAGCTCGTAAACCTTATTTACTTCAAGCACAAGCGCAGACGGATTGTAGCATATATTTTTAAAGAACGGCGGCACATCGTAGTGTTCACTCCACCCTCTTATTTTAGTTGCTCTTAACAAATCTACCACTACTTTATATGTATCTTTATAGTTGTCCACCCAGCATTTTTTACAATTTCTGCAACGGCGGCAAACTCTTTGTGCAACATTTTCAACAAGCATTTTTTCTTCTTTTTCCTGACCAATTTCCGTTTTTTTATTGTTTTTTGTTATAACATATGCCATTCTTTCAAAAACCTGTGACAGTTTTTTCATTCTTTCTCCTGCCTCCTTTTTGACCATTTCAACACGCATAGCTTCCCTAACCTTCACTGTGGGCATAAGCACCATTATATTTCTTTTTATCTTTTTCATTTTTGGCACTGGTGTCAGGTAAATTATCATACCTGCAATAATTATTTCAAAAATATTTACCAGAATATATGAAGAATCATTTGCATAAAAAGTAAAAAAGGCGTTAGTAAGAATAAAAGCTGCGATTGCTCCTGTTTTTCCGTATTTTGCACCAAAGGAAACAAAAACCGATGAAACTGAATAAGAACCTATACAGTATAACATTTCAGGGTTTGCAATTCCCATAACGCTTCCAAGCAAAACTCCCGCAACTGAACATACACCTGTATTAAACTCAAGACCTGTAAAAAGAATTATCACATCTGCAACAATGCCCACTAAGGATATTTCATAAATAATTTTCAAGTCTGCAACCGACGCAAGGGTAATCAAAAATACCGCAGACAAGGAAAACAATTCTTTCCTTGTCATTGTTTTTCTTATTTTTTTAGTCTCAAAATATGAAAAAAAAGATATGTAGTAATCATATAGAAAATATGCTCCGATAAATTCCAATCCCATAACTATAAAGCTATAAACACTTGCACCTGAAATAAGAAAATAAAACACACATCCAACAAATGCACCTAAAAATCCTATGCATAGCTTTATATTATCACTTTTGATTTTGTTGGAGAAAAAAGCAGTAATTCCCATAAAGAAATACATTAATATATATTTAAGTCCCCAAATTCTTTTTCCTGATGTCACTATCCCAAGCATTGGCAAAAGGCAAACAATTGGTGAATAATTTTTCAGAATATATGCACAGATACAGGCTATGCCAAAAGGCGACATATTATAAAAAATAAATGTCCGTCCTGACAACATTCCTGCAATCATTACAATAATATCGTTTATTCTTATATTTGTTTTTATGAGCTTGTTTACATTCGCTATTTTTTCTTTAGCTATTTTATACATTCCACCTACTCCCTTTCGGTATGATTATACATTTTTCCTTTTAATTATTTTGTCAAAATCTCTCTTTTTTGCTCACTTCCTTTAGCCAAAGAAATGTATGTCCCGTCATTTTCCGTCTTTAAACCAATACATATTGCAATATCATCTAAAATGTGATATTATTTAATCAAAGGAGGTATGGAATATGAATTCAGCAGCAACAATATGGTTAACAATAATCGTCCTCGCTTTAATAACTGAAGGATGCACCGCAGGGCTTACGTCAATATGGTTTGCAATAGGATCTGCTGCAAGTTTTGTTCTTTCGCTTTTTAATGTGAATATCTATGTTCAGATTGCAGCATTCTTCATTGTTTCTGTGCTTCTTCTCATCTTCACAAGACCTTTAATTTCCAAAACTCTTGTTAAAGAAACAGAGAAGACAAATGCAGATAAAATTATTGGTCAAAAAGCATTTGTTATTGAAGAAATCAATGAATTTAAAGGTACAGGGCAGATTAAAATTTCAGGCAGTGTATGGTCTGCGAAAGCAGATGGAATAATACAAAAGGATGAAACGGTTATAATAGAAGCCATAAAAGGCGTTCACGCGATAGTTAAAAAGGAGGAAAATTAAATGTTGGAAGGTATTTTAGTTTTTGTAGTAATTGTGATGCTTATAATAATTGCAAACATCAAAATCGTACCACAGGCAAATTCTTATGTTATTGAAAGACTTGGTGCATATCACGCATCATGGGATGTTGGTCTTCACATTAAAATCCCATTTATTGAAAGAGTTGTAAAAAGAGTTTCATTAAAGGAACAGGTTGTGGACTTCCCACCTCAGCCGGTTATCACAAAGGATAACGTTACAATGCAGATTGACACAGTTGTTTACTATCAGATAACAGACCCTAAAATGTTCACATACGGTGTTGAACATCCAATGTCTGCTATTGAGAACTTAACAGCAACAACTTTAAGAAACATTATCGGTGATCTTGAACTTGACCAGACTCTTACTTCAAGAGAGCTTGTAAACACCAAAATGCGTTCAATTCTTGACGAAGCAACAGACCCTTGGGGAATTAAAATCAACCGTGTTGAGCTTAAAAACATTCTCCCACCAAAAGAAATAAGAGATGCCATGGAAAAACAGATGAAGGCAGAGCGTGAAAGAAGAGAATCTATCCTTAAAGCAGAGGGCGAAAAGAAGTCTGCAATCTTAATCGCAGAGGGTGAAAAAGAATCTATGATTCTTGCGGCAGAAGCTCACAAACAGGCAGCAATTAAAAGAGCAGAGGGTGAAGCAGAAGCAATCCTTAAAATCCAGAATGCTACTGCAGAAGGCTTAAGAATGTTAAACGAAGCAAACCCATCAACTCAGGTTATTGCTATCAAGAGCCTTGAGGCATTAAAAGATGTAGCAGACGGCCAGGCAACAAAAATCATTATCCCATCAGAACTTCAGGGACTTGCAGGACTTGCAACATCATTTAAAGAAATTATCAAAGAATAACAAAAAGCCGACGAATAATTCGTCGGCTTTTCTTCTGTTTTATGGCTGATAAAAATATAAAAAATCTAAATACTCTGTAGTATAAATATTAGGTTTATCTTTGTTTTTACCCCAATATGTTTTTAATATTGTTTTTGTTAGTATGCCACCTTCATCATATATGTACTCTGTAGTAGTACATTTATCATCTATTGCATCAAATTCTTCATAGATTATTTTATTTTCATCATCATATTCATAAGTTGTTGTTGCTTTTGCTCCGTAATATACGGTTAAATCTTCCCTTGTCAAATTGTTGTTTTTGTCATATGTATATTCTGTAACATCCACACCATCAGAGTCTTCGTATGTTTCCAAAATCAAATTACCCATTTCGTCGTATGAATATTTTGTAGTGGAGGTATAAGTAGAGTTAGATGGCTCTTTGCCAATATAAAAGTAATTGCTTGTAGATATGTATTTTTCCTCAATTAATTGTTTAACTTGATTATATGAGTATTCTTCTACAGTACTTGTTTCTCGTGTATACTCCCATGCGCCTTTTCCTTTTTCTTTACCTTCTTCTGTTTTTGTTTTCAAGCAGTCATTTTCGTCATAGATATAGTTTATATTCTTTGTGCTACTATAGTTATCTTTATCTATACTCTCACGTTTCTCATTAATTATCTTGCCTTTATAATCATATTCATAATATGATTTAACCACATCGCCAGATTGCGTAACTTTTTCTTCCTTTATTGGTTCACCAAAATCATTAAATTCTACCAAATATTCCCATCCGTCATTTCCTTTGTACGATTCTTTTTGTAGTACTCCCTCTGTTGAATAAGTTTTCTTTGTAACATCGGTATATCCACCATCTGTAGTACCAACTATTTTTGTAGGTACTACTTTAAATTTTACAAGTAATTCTTTTGCATTTTTGTATTCTTTTATAGTTCCTAGAGTTTTGTAAGCGCTTTCAAATTTCCCTGCATCAATACATTCAAGTGCTTTGTTGTACTTGTAATTAGGAATAATTACATTTTTACATAACAATGAAGTACATATAGCAACAACCAATAATATTGATGAAATAATTGCAATTTTCAAATTGCGTTTTTTCGTTTTTGCAAATTTTTTCTCAAGTTTTTCAATTTTACTATTACATACTACTACTTTTTCTTTTGAACATTCATAAACATCAAGCTCTATAAACATAGCCAATGCTTTTTTCACATCTTCAACATCATCACTTTCAAGTAATTTTGAAGCTTGAGCATACATATTTTCTTTTACTCTTTTTTGAAGATTAATTTTGAGTTTATCTTTATCAAGCTTTTCAACTGAGGCTTCCAAAGAACACCCACAAATGTGACAATTCTTTTCGTTTTCTCTGTTAATCTCTCCACAGGTGCATACCCAGAGATCGCGGTCTTTAGTTGGAACATATATTGCATCAGTATCACATTCAAGGCTGTATTGTTCTTCCAGATCTGTATTATCAAAGTATGAAGAAAGCATCTGCGGTTCTTTAATTGATTGCAAATCAAAGCTGTCCGACTGATAAATTGAATTGTCTTTGAATACCACTTCAGCTATACATATTTTAAATGACCTTGCCTGAAGACTTAAAACAGGAACAGGCACTTTTTCGCCATATGTATTATCCCTGCTGAGAGAAATGTCAAGATAGGTATATTCTGTGCTTTTGTCAAGCTCTCTGCCTGCATTATCAAAAAGCTTAAGCTTTATTGCAATACTTTTTATTGTGTTATTTGTTATATTCATAAATTTAAGTTGTGCAATCAAGCTTCCCTTTTCATTATCCTTTAAAAGTGCAGAGCCTTCAACTACAACAGGACATCCCTCAGTATACAGATTTCTTTCTGACACAAAAAGTCTTGTAAATCTTTCACCCATAGTTAAACCTCCTATTAAAGTTCAGGTAATTCTTCTGCAATTTTTTTAGGTGAATTTGAAACTTCTTTTTTTGGAAGTGCAATCACCATAAGCATACCCACAAAGGTAAACAGGAAAGTGTACCAGAAATATTTTTTCCATGCATATCCCTTTAGTTCTGCAATTTTGCCAAACTCATAAGCTATAACAGCATAAATAGCAAGAGCTATTACTGCTACTAAAAAAATTAAAAAACCCATATTTTTCCTCCTATTAGAACTAATGATACACATATTATAGAACAGAAGGTAATATTTGTCAAGTACTATAGACCGTTTAAAAATAGAACAATTGTAGTATCTTTATATATAGGAGGGATGAGTGTGAATAAATTTGAAATTACCGTAGGAAAGAAAATAAGAGAATTAAGAGAAAGAAACGGGTATTCAAGAGAGTATTTAAGTGAACTTGCGTGTATAGGTTCAAAATTCTTGTACGAGATAGAGACAGGTAAAAAAGGCATGTCTGCTTATACCCTCTATAACATCTCAAAAGCTTTAAATGTAAGTTGTGACTATATATTAACAGGAAAAGAAAGAAATTCAAAATGTTCGTTAATAGATGAAATGCTTTCTTCTATGAGCGACAAGGAATTGTTGCACATTGAACAAATAATCAAACATATTGCTGAACTCAAAAAAATATAAACATAATCATAACTACCGGCTAAGCCGGTAGTTTGCTCTGCGACTATAAGTCGCTGTTACTGGCGGGACTGAAAGTCCACCGAATAATCTGCCAGCCGCAAGCGGTTTCAAGCTGCCGCTAAAGCGGTTGGCTTATTTTTTGCTTCCTTTGACCGGCTCACCCGTAAACGGGTCTACCAACTCTTTTATACTCAATTGTTCATATGCTAAATCTTCTTGTAATTGATTTCTGATATACTCTGCTA
>JAZSLZ010000083.1:0-27060 GCA_045535635.1 Clostridia bacterium | reverse complement strand
TTGTAGTAGTCAACCTGATATGTTTTTCCGTCTGCTGCAGTTGTTGCAAATTTTGCAACAACTGAACTACGTGTCAATTCTCCTTCTTCAAATATGTTCTTAATGTGTCTTGAAATGGTCGATTTATTACGGTTAAAAAGGTCTGCCATCTGATCTGCTGTGAGCCAAACGGTTTCGTTTTCCATTTTTACATCAATTTTAGTCAATCCGTCTTTGCCCTGATATATTATAATTTCGCCGTTGTTATAATACTTCATAACAAAATCTCCAATCTCTTTATCTTTTTGTCAAGTAACATACTCTTTTAAGAATTATTCCTTTATTCAAGAAGAACTCTTCGTTGTGCGAATTATTTTGTGTGACATCACAATAAATCGTCCTTTATTTTGCGTATTCTCTTATTTTTTCAAGCAATGCCACCATTGCTAAAGTATCCATACAACAGTAGTTTAAAAGTTTCTCTATCATTATAAGTCTTTCGTCTCTTGGCATATTCTTTAAATCAAGATATTTTTCAACTGCCATAGCACCGTTTTTAACATCAAGGTTTTCATAACCAAGTCTTTTGCTATGGGGATAAAGTGCAGGAAGCACTTTTTTTATTGAGCTTCTTCCCTGCATTAATGGATGATAAAGATATTTTTTTCTGAACGGTTCTTCCAGGTCCACAAGATTTTTCTTTATTATTTCAAGCTCTTTAGCAAAATAGGGTTGCTTATTTATAAGATGCTTTATGCACATTTTTTCGTAAGGCGAATACATAAGCACCGTATGATCTTCTTTTATGCTTTTGCAAAGTGCCTTGCAAAGCTCTTTTTCAGGGTAATTTATTCCGTCGCCCACAAATTCGTAGTGCTTTGGTTTTTCCCCTTCTTTTTCTATAACATGGTATGAAAACTGTGTTATTATAAGTTCTCCCACCTTATGTCCTTCAAATTGAGGAATAAGAGGTCCAACTGTTTCAAAATCTAAAAATCCTATTGGATATTTTAGCTTCCCTAAAAATTCACGAAGCTTTGCCTTGTTTACCATAGGCTTATTGCTTAAGGAACAGTTAACCTGCTTCATATAGCTTTTATCCGCTTCTTCATCAAGCTTTGCAAAATCCTTAAAGGAAACAATGCCTCTGTTATAATAGCCAAGCTTTGTATTAAAATCCATCCCCGATATTTCAAAAATGTTGGGTTTTGGAAGGTCTTTTGTGCAATATTCAAAAAATCCGCAATGCTGACAGTATTTTTTAATATCGCTGTATGGTTCGCAGGGAAGAGATTGAGTTAAATCTATTTCACTTGCTCTTTTATACATATTTCTTGAATTATCAAGATTATTTACATTAGTAATCTTAAAAAGTTTTTTAATATTAAGCTTTCTGCCTCGGATATAGTCTCTGTCTATAAGTATAAGGAACATATTTTTCACCTTAATACCCTTTGACTGAAGCACCATTTTCTGAAAAGAAAGCTCTTTTGCGAAATAATAAACATTAACTCCGCTTTTGACAAGATAAATATCTGCCTTGCCGTTTTTAAAGTCCATTATATCCACCGTGCAGGATGCCACATCATTTTCAAAATAAGCATCAAAAAGCACCGAATGTTTTTTCAGTGCTTTTTCTGTTTCGTAAAGGGCGTCTTCTTTTGAAATCTGTATGCCTTTAAACAGTTTTTTTGCAAGTTCTTTTGCCTCTTTTGAAGTGTTTTCCATAAAAATATGAGCCTCGTCCAGCTCATAGCTTTCAGGAGAGTTTTTCACAAGCCAGTTATGTCTTTCACATTCACTGCACTTCATATAGTTAGTATTGTGTACCATAATTTATTTGTTCTTTCTTCTTTTTCTGCTTTTGTTACTTGCGATGATAAGAAATACATATAAAATTATAAATATTACAAGTAAGCATAAGCAAATTATTACAACTGTATTTAATATAATCTGCCATACAGATAAGCTTGTTTCAGAAACTGCATCAAGTGTCCCTAAAACTGTTCCGTCAGGAGTTTTAATCTGAAAAGCACCATCTGCAAATGCAGTTACAAGGCAACCCTTTTCATACTGATTATCTAAAAGGAATTCTGCTTCACCCACAGGTGTGTAGGTTGTTCTTCCCTCTATATATTCTTCCACTTCTTCTGACTTAATTATACTGCGCGTAAAATTTTTATAGCCATACTCTAGAAGATTTTCGGTATCCTGATAAACAGAATTAAAAGTCGGACTCTTTAAAATTACGCAGATAAGCTCTTTACCATCTTTCTTTCCATAGGTAACCAAAGTATATGAAGCCTCGGATGTAAATCCGTTTTTACCGCCCACAACACCAAGATGATTATATTTAGCCTGATGCATCATTCTGTGTTGTGCAACAAAGTTTCTTTCTTCATCGTTTTTGTTCGTTGGCGGAATTGTGTAATCCATACTGAAGAATACTTTTTTAAAGGCTTCACTTTTTAAAGCTTCTTTTGTGATTACTGCAAAATCGTATGCAGTTGTGTAATGCTTTTTATCTGTTAAACCGTTTGCATTTGCAAAGCTTGTGTTTCTTGCACCAAAGGTTTTTGCAGTTGAATTCATAAGCTTTACAAACTTTTCCATATCGCCCGAAACTGCCTCTGCAATAAGATTACAAGCATCATTTGCAGACATAAGCATAGCCGCATGAAGAGCATCCTTTAATTTAATCTCTTCACCAAAATCAAGAGCAATATTTGAAGTATCTCTTGGAACTGCCTTAATTGCTTCGTCGGAAGCAGAATAATAGCTATCAAGCTTACTTTCATCCTGTGTTCCAAGATATATGGTCATAATTTTTGTAATACTTGCAGGATACAAAACCTCATCCTGATTTTTGGAATAAAGGATTTGCCCTGTTTGTGCATCCATTAAAATTGCTGCACGGCTTTCGATTTCAGGCGCCGCCGAAACAGGCATACACACAGGGAAAACCATTACAAGTATTAAAAACAATAAAAATAATTTTTTCATTTTATTCTCTTATTTCAATAATCTTCTTTGGACATTTTTCTGCACAGATACCGCATTTTGTGCATTTTTCAATGTCAATTTTTGCAATATTATCTGTTACTGTAATTGCCTGTGACGGACAATTCTTTTCGCAGATTTTACAGCCTATGCAACCAACCTGACAAGCTTCCTTAACAACAGGTCCTTTGTCTTTTGATGAGCATTTAACAAAGTATTTTGTATCTTTTGGAATAAGCTCAATAACATTTTTAGGACATGCAGGAACACACTGTCCGCAACCAACGCATCTTGAAAGGTCAATTCTTGCAAGAGCATCTTTAATTGAAATTGCACCAAAAGCACATTTTTCAATACAATCGCCATAGCCAAGACAAGCATAAGCACACATTTTGTCACCAAGGCTCATATTTGTAATATCTTTACAGCTTTTTGTACCGTCGAAAAGATATTTGTAGTTAACCTTGCAAATACTTCCGCTGCATTTTATGTATGCCGCTTTTGGAATATTTTCCTCTGCAGCAACACCCATAATTTCTGCTATCTTTTTAACCTGTGTGCAACCGGGACAAGCATTAACAGGTGCTTCGCCTTTAACGATAGCTTCTGCAAGAGCAGAGCAACCTGCATAACCGCAACCACCGCAGTTTGCACCCGGCAAACATTCAGAAATCAAATCAATTCTTTCGTCCTTGTCAACTGCAAAAATCTTTGATGCAATTCCAAGTACAAGCCCCATAACAAGAGCAATACTGCCGAATATTATAACTGTTTGTAACATAATTAAAGTTCCTTTCCGTATGAAAGTTAGAAGTTAGAAGTTAGGAGTTAGAAGTTAGGAGTTAACACCTCTCTCCTTTCTCAAAAGACGCCGTGAATTTTTCGCAGTTTGTGCATTTCCTCTGCGTGGTGTACTTTGTGTACACGAGCAGGGGGAAAGGTGCAAAATGCAGAAAATTAACAAGTCTTTAGAAGCTTAGGCCTACGAAGGCCATTGATATCAGTGCCGCTGAAACAAGTACAATCGGGAATCCCTTTAAGAATTTAGGGATTGGTGCTGTTTCAAGTCTTTCTCTTACACCTGAAAGAAGAACAATTGCAAGTGTGAAGCCAAGTGCCGCACTGAAGTTAAATACAACTGCTTCTATAAGTGTTTCGTATTTGTATGTATCTGTTACGAGAAGAACTGCACCAAGAACTGCACAGTTTGTTGTGATAAGAGGTAAGTAAATACCAAGTGCTGTGTAAAGAGATGGCAAAAGCTTCTGGAGTGCCATTTCTACAAACTGAACAAGTGCCGCTATGATGAATATGAAAATGATTGTTTTCATATACTCAAGGCCAAACGGAACTAAAAGGTATCTGTAAACAAGATATGTAACTGTTCCTGCCAAGGTCATAACGAATGTAACTGCCATACCCATTCCTACTGCAGTTGAAGTTTTCTTTGAAACTCCAAGGAAAGGACAGATACCCATAAATCTGGAGAAAATAAAGTTGTTTGTTAAAAGTCCGCTTAAAAGAATTGAAAGAAGACCTGCCAAAACGCCGTTACCCATTGTTCTTTCCTCCTTTTATAAGATTGATTACACCAAGAATAATACCAAGTGATAAGAAGCCACCTGCAGGTAAAATAAATAATAACGCAGGTTCATAAGCCATTGGCATAACTCTGAAGTTCATCCATGTACCTGCACCTAAAATTTCTCTGAAGGTTGCGATAATCGCAAGTGCGATTGTAAAACCGAGTCCCATTCCTGCACCGTCTAATAAAGACTGAAATACATTATTTTTTGAAGCAAAAGCTTCTGCTCTTGCTAAAATAATACAGTTAACAACGATTAAAGGAATGAAAACGCCAAGTGATTCTGCCAATTCAGGCAAGAAAGCTTTAAGAAGCATTTCAACTATTGTAACAAAGGTTGCGATAATAACAATGTACGCCGCAATTCTTACTTTTGATGGAATTAACTTTCTTAAAAGTGAAATAACAACATTTGAGCAGATTAAAACTGCAGTTGCAGAAAGTCCCATACCGATTGCATTTGTAACAGATGTTGTTGTTGCAAGGGAAGGACACATACCAAGAAGAAGTACAAGTACAGGATTTTCTTTGAAAAGACCTTTTGTGAAATTATTCATTAATACCTGCCTCCTTTACCAAAGCAATAGCCTTATTAACGCCTTCTGTTACTGCTTTTGATGTGATTGTTGCACCTGAAATTGCAACTATATCATTTTCTTTTGGGCTGTTTTTCACAACGCCAATATTTTCTGCTTTACCTTTATACTGTTCTTTGAATTCAGGCTTTGATGCATTTGCACCAAGACCTGCAGTTTCTGCATGGCTTAAAAGCTCAACACCTGTAACCTGTAAGTTTTTATCCATACCTGTTAAAAGTGTAATATCTCCGCCGTAACCGCTTGAAGTGTTTTTAACGCAGAAGCCAACCAATTCGCCGTTTTTAACAGCTTTGTAGATTGTGTATTCTTCGTTTTCTTCAAGTACCGGGAATTCGTCTGCTTCAATAACCATTGCAAGTGAATCGTTAAGCTTTTTCGCATCATTTGCTTCAATCAATGGTTTAGTAATACCATTAACAAAAGACATTGCAACAGAAACAACAACTGCGATTATAACAAGGGTAAGAGTCATTGTTAAAATATTATTTTTCATTTTTCTTACCTCCTTTAGCACCGTATCTTGTTGGTTTTGTGTATTTATCAATAAGTGGGGTTACAACATTCATAATTAAAATTGAGTAGCTTACGCCTTCAGGAAGCTTTCCATATACTCTTATTACGAAAGTCAAAACACCAAGAAGAGTAGCATAAACAATCTGTCCCATCCATGACATTGGGCTTGTAACATAGTCTGTTGCCATAAAAACAGCACCAAGCATAAGACCGCCTGATAAAATGAAGAACACAGGATCGTATCCTGTTACCCATGCAAGTACAAACACAACACCAACATAGATAAGCGGAATTGTTGGAAGTATAACCTTTCTGATTAAAAGGTAAACAAAACCGATTAAAATGGCAAGGGCAGAAACTTCACCGATACATCCGCCAACATTACCGAGGAATAAGTCCATATTTGAAGCAATAACTTCGCCGCTTTCTTTTAAAGCACCAAGAGGTGTTGCAGTTGAAACTGCATCAACCATTGGTTTTAATGTGAAAGCAGGTGTGGTCCATTTTGTCATAGCAACAGGCCAGCAGGCAAGAAGAAACGCTCTTGCACCAAGGGCAGGGTTTATAAAGTTATGACCAAGACCGCCAAAAAACATTTTAACGATTATAATCGCAAAGAAAGATGCAGCAACATCATATCCGTACGGAAGTGATGCAGGAACATTAAATGCAATTAACATACCTGTAATAACTGCTGAAAAGTCACCTGCTGTGTTTGGAAGCTTAAAAAGCTTTTCCCAGATATATTCAAAGAATATACAAGATGCAACGCAGGTTAATGTATGTATAAGTGCAGGAAGACCGAAAAAGTAAATTCCTGCAATAAGTGCCGGTATAAGAGCAATAACAACATCAAGCATAAGAGCTTTTGTTGTTCTTTTGCTTCTTATGTGAGGCGCATAAGACATTACTAATTTATCCATAATTTATTTCCTTTCCTTTTAGGAGTTAGAAGTTAGAAGTGAGGAGTTAGGAGTTAATATTTCTCATAACCCAATAATGCGAGAATTTTTCGCAGATTGTGCTAATGCGAAGCGACGTGTACTTTGTGTACATAAGCGGAGCAATTAGTGCAATATGCGGAAAATTAACCATTATTTATTTTAAGAGTGCTTTGCCTTTTTTAATATGCTGTACTATAAATCTCTTCTGTGGACAGATGAATGTGCATGAACCACATTCCATACAATCTAAAATATAGTATTCTTTAAGCTTTTCAACATCTTTGGCAATGGCAAAGGTTGTTAATGCATTTGGCATAAGTCGCATTGGACAAACCTCAACGCATTTTCCGCACTTAACGCAGTCGCCCTCTTTATCGCCGTAGGTTTCTGCCTTTGAAAGTGCAAGGATACCTGATGTACCTTTAATCATAGGCACATCCACTCTTGTCTGTGCCATACCCATCATAGGTCCGCCCATAATGATTTTTTCAGGTGCTTCTTTAAGACCGCCTGCGGCTTCAAAAAGCTCAGAGAATTTCATACCAACTCTGGCAATAAGGTTTGACGGTTTTGCTACCGCGCTTCCTGAAATTGTAACATTTCTTTTAATTAAAGGCATATTTCTTACAACTGCATCTGCTACTGCAGAACAGGTGTCAACATTTGAAACAACAACGCCAACTGCAGATGGAAGTCCGCCTGATGGAACCTGTCTGCCGCTAACCGCATTGATAAGCTGTTTTTCACTGCCCTGAGGATACTTTGTTTTAAGCTCAACAACTTCAAAATCTTCATAATCTTTAAGAAGTGTTTTCATAAGAGCAATAGCATCAGGCTTATTGTTTTCGATAGCCATTAAAATTTTCTTTGCGCCAACTGCTTTTCTTATCATTAAAGCACCGCAGATAATAAGCTTAGGATGTTCAAGCATAGCTCTGTGGTCCGATGTTAAATAAGGCTCACATTCTGCACCGTTTAAGATGATTGTATCAATAACTGTTCCAGGAGGTGGAGAAAGCTTAACATGGAGTGGGAAAGAAGCACCGCCCATACCTGTTATACCTGCTTCTTTAACCTTTGCAACAATGTCCTTTGGTTCAAGGTTATCCACATATTCTTTAACCTTATTTGGGATAAGGTCAAGAGTGAAAGGTGTTATTGCTTCTGCAAGAGCATCTTTTCTGTCGTTTTCGATAATAATGCTCATACATTCTCCGCCTGTTGGGTGCGGATATGGCTTAATTGCCTTAACTGTACCTGAAACAGAAGAATGAACAGGTGCAGAAACGAAAGAAGTGCTTTCACCGATTTTCTGTCCCATATAAACATAGTCACCAACTGCAACCAAAGGTTCGCACGGTGCACCTATATGCTGTCTTAAAGGAATAATCACTTCATCGCCCGGAGAAATAGGGAGAGAAGGAAGCTTTTCTGTTTTTTCTTTTTTTTCAGGTGGATGAATACCGCCTCTGAAAGTTTTTAACATTTTTATAATTACCCCCTAGGTTTTATATTCCATACTTAACTAAAGTATAGCATATTTTGTAAAATTATACAAGTAAAATCGCCTTGTTTTTCAATAAAATTACAGTATTTTTCTTCCACTGTTACATTGTTTATCTTATGATGAAAACAAACAAAAAAAACGATGTTAGAAATTAACATCGTTTTTGTTTGTTATTAACATTACTCTTTTTCTTCGGCAATTTTGATGTGAACATCTGAAAGCTGTTTATCTTCAACAACAGATGGTGCACCCATCATAATATCCTGAGCGTGTTTATTCATTGGGAACGGAATAATTTCTCTGATGCTTTCTTCTGCAGCCAGAATCATAACCATTCTGTCAATTCCGGGTGCGATACCTGCGTGTGGCGGTGCACCGTAACAGAATGCATTATACATAGCAGGGAATTTAGCCTTAACATCATCTTCACCAAGACCAACGAGCTGGAATGCTTTAATCATAATTTCAGGGTCGTGGTTTCTAACTGCACCTGATGAAAGCTCAATACCGTTACAAACAAGGTCATACTGATAAGCATTAAGAGCAAGAGCTTTTTCCATATCACCCTCTGCATCTTTTAATGCTTCAAGACCGCCCTGAGGCATTGAGAATGGGTTATGGCAGAATTCAAGTTCGCCTGATTCTTCGCCGATTTCATACATTGGGAAGTCAACAATCCAGCAGAATTTATAACATTCTCTGTCGATGTGGTTATCACAAGCATTACCAAGAAGCTTTCTGAGTGCGCCTGCAGTTTTCTGTGCAACAAGCTTTTCGCCTGAAGCTAAAGCTACCAATGTATTTGGTTTTAAGTTAAGTGCGCCTATAACATCAATTTCTGCAAGGAATTTAGAAATACCGCCAACAATAGCACCTGTTTCGTCAACCTTGAACCAGTATGTCTTATTACCTGTTAAAACTTCTGCATCTGCAACAATTTTATCAATGAATTTTCTTGTCTGTGTGAATTCATCAACAACAACAGCTTTAACTGTGTTATTTTTAAATGGTTCAAAACCGCAGTCACCTAAAAGCTCTGTAACGTCAGTAAGCTCAAGGTCAATTCTAAGGTCAGGCTTATCTGAACCGTATTTTTCCATAGCTTCTTTAAATGGAATTCTTTCAAAAGGAGCTTTAGATGCTGTGTTGTATGTTCCGTATTTTTCAAAGATTGGTGGAAGAACGGTTTCGATTACAGAGAATACATCGTCCTGTGATGCGAAAGCCATTTCCATATCAAGCTGATAGAATTCGCCAGGTGAACGGTCTGCTCTTGCGTCTTCATCTCTGAAGCAAGGAGCTATCTGGAAATATTTATCAAAGCCTGATGTCATTAAAATCTGCTTGAACTGCTGCGGAGCCTGTGGAAGTGCATAGAACTTACCAGGGTGGTTTCTTGATGGAACAAGATAGTCTCTTGCGCCTTCAGGAGATGAGCTTGTTAAAATCGGAGTTGTGATTTCCAAAAAGCCCTGCTCTGTCATAGCATTTCTGATAGCCGCAACAACATTGCATCTTAAAATGATTTTTTCTTTAACTGCAGGATTTCTTAAATCAAGGTATCTGTATTTAAGACGGGCATTTTCATCAGCTTCTCTTGAACGGTTGATTTCAAAAGGAAGCTCATTGTATCTGCATCTGCCCAGAATTTCAACTTTTTCAGGAACAACTTCAATTTCGCCTGTTGCGATATTAGCATTTTTGCTTGAACGTTCTCTTACAACACCTTCGATTGAAACTGTTGATTCGCAGTTGATAGAATCAATGATTTCCATAATTTCTTCTGTTTCAACAACCGCCTGAGTTGTACCATAGAAATCACGGATTACTAAAAAAGCAAGATTTTTGCTTACTTTTCTTACATTTTCAAGCCAACCAACGATGGTGACTTTTTCACCAACATTAGCAAGTCTTAATTCATTACAATTATGTGTTCTTGACTGAAACATTTTTATCACCTTTAAAATTATTTTTAACAATTCATTATAACAATTATCAATGAAATTGTCAATCTTATTACATTTTTTTATTTTATGATAAGTTTTTTGTCAAAACAGTTGCTTTTCTGTCTGTATTATGATATATTTGTTATATTCTTATATTAAATTTATTATAAAGGAGTTAAAAAATATGAGAAAGTTTACTAAAGCTTCTGTTTTTGCTTTTATATTCGTGCTTTTGTTCCCAATGCTTGGACTTGCCGAAGAAGCGGAAGCAGTATCATCCTACTTTGCAACATTCTGGGCACTTTTACCCCCTGTTGTTGCTATCGGTCTTGCGCTTATAACAAAAGAAGTATATTCATCACTTTTTGTGGGAATTTTACTTGGCGGTTTATTTGCGGCAGATTTTAAACCTGTTGCGGCATTTGACTATGTTTTAAATAACGGTCTTATTGAAGCAGTTTCAGGTACTGCAGGTATTTTCATTTTCCTTGTTGTGCTTGGTGCAATGGTTGCCTTAATCAATAAAGCAGGTGGAAGCGCCGCATTCGGAAGATGGGCAGAAAAGAACATCAAAACAAGAACAGGTGCGGCTCTTGCAACATTTATTCTTGGTGTACTTATTTTTATTGACGACTATTTCAACTGCTTAACAGTTGGCTCAGTTATGAGACCTGTTACAGATGCTCACAAGATTTCAAGAGCAAAACTTGCATTCTTAATTGATGCAACTGCAGCTCCAATTTGTATGATTGCACCTATTTCTTCATGGGCAGCAGCAGTTTCTGAATTTACAGAGGGTACAGGCTATAGCGGAATTGAGCTTTTCATCAGAGCAATTCCTTATAACTTCTATTCACTTTTAACTTTGGTATTCATCGTTGCCATCACAGTTATGAAATTTGACTTTGGTCCTATGAAAAAACACGAAAACAACGCTCTTTTAAACGGCGACCTTTTCACATCTGTTAGGGTTGACGCAGATGATGTAGAAGAAGTTAATACTAAAGGTATTGTTTTAGACCTTATTTTACCTGTTGTAGTTCTTATTATTATCTGCGTTTTAGCACTTCTTTATGTTGGTGGTTTCTTCGCAGGCGAAAACTTTGTTGATGCTTTTGGTAACACAGATGCAACAGTTGGTCTCCCTTGGGGCGGTATTATTGCTCTTGTAGTTACAATCATCTATCTTCTTTGTAGAAGAGTTATCACATTTAAAGAAGCTATGGACAGTATTCCAAAAGGTTTTAATGCAATGGTTCCTGCTATCCTTATCTTAACATTTGCAACTGCTCTTAAAAATATGACAGGTCTTCTCGGTGCTGCAGAATTTGTTGATATGCTTATGAAGTCAACTGCCGCAGGATTTGCAAACTTCTTACCTGCAATTATTTTCCTTGTTGCATGTTTCCTTGCATTCTCAACAGGAACATCATGGGGAACATTTGGCATTTTAATTCCAATTGTAACTGCAATATTCCCTGGAGATTCAGAGCTTATGATTATTGGTATGTCTGCTTGTCTTGCAGGTGCTGTTTGCGGTGATCACTGCTCACCAATTTCAGATACAACAATTATGTCATCTGCAGGTGCACAGTGCGACCATATCAGCCACGTTTCAACACAGATTCCTTATGCAGTAACAGTTGCGGCAATTTCATTCCTTGCGTACATCGTTGCAGGATTTGTTCAGAATGTTTACATTGTGCTTCCATTGTTTGTAGTAATCACAATTTTAGTCCTTGCAGTTATAAAAAAATTAACAGCTAAAGCATAAAAAAGGCGAGCATCTGCTCGCCTTTTTTTATACTTCTATTATTTCTTTTGTTTTTGTAAAGTAAAGATAACTTTCCACATTCTCTGTATTGTGGATTTTTTTAACGGCTTTTTTGTAATAATCAAGCTGAATTTTATACATTTCAATTCTTGCTTCTCTGTTTGAAGGAGTTATTGTATCCGATTTAAAATCTACAACAACATATTTATCTCCGTCTTTAAAATAACAGTCAATAACGCCCTGAATAAGAATTTCGCTTCCGTCTTTTATTTCGCTTATAATAAACGGCTCTTCTTTGTAGATTTCATCGCTTCTTTTAAGTCTCTCACCTATTTCAGAAACATAAAAACTATAAATTTCGTCAACAGGAATTTCTTTTGTATATTCCTTAATGCTTTCTATATCAGTAACCTTTTTAGCGTCTATTTCTTCAAAAATCTTATGAATTGATGTTCCTCTTTCAGCTCCTGACATTTCTTCCTCAAAAAGAGGCTCAAGCTTTTCAAAGTATGGGTTTACCTCTTCGCCCTCAAGCTTTTTAAGGTCGGAAACAGAGTATTTTGTGTAATATCTTGTGCCAAAGTCATAAACATATTCAAGTCTTCTGTTAACCTCTGTGTTTTCAACTGCTTTAAATTCCTGTTTAATTTCTTCTACTTGTTCTTCTTCAAGCTTTTCAAAGCTCTGTCTTATGAAATTGAATTTTATATCAGACTTAATTTTATGCGCTGTTAAACCTTCTTTTGTGTATTTTTCTGTTTTAAAGCTATCAAGCTTTGCACAACCCATCAGTACAAGCTCCAGCATATTTTTAGCACTTTTAACATAAGACGGCATAACCGCTTCTTTAAAATACACACCGCAGCTTACAGCCCTTTTAATATCTTCATCCTTTGCATTGCCCATAAGAATAAGCTTTTCTTTTGCTCTTGTCATGGCAACATACAAAATTCTCAGTTCCTCGGAAATAGTTTTTTTATGAAGATAAGTTTTTATTGTTTCTGTAATAGGAGAAGAAATTTCTCTGAAATTTTCCGCATCCATAAGCGGAAATCCTATACCAAGATTTTTGTCTGCAATTACATCGCCTGACTCTCTTCTCATTGTATATGGGTCCTCAAGCCCCTCAAGAATAACAACAGGGAATTCAAGACCTTTACTTTTGTGCATACTTAAAAATGTTACTGCGTTAACACTTTCAGGCATATATTTAGGTGACAAAACATCTCCCGAAAATTTCTGCAGATTATCCATATAAACAATAAACTCATAAATGCTTTTTTTAACATCTGTTTCAAAATTTCGTGCATAGGTTTTCAGATATTCAAGATTAAGTCTTCTTTGCTCACCGCCCGGCATATTGGAAATGAAATCCATAACACCCATATTATTTAAAATATAGCTTATAATTTCTTCACATCTGCAGGTTCTGCTCATATTTCTTAAGGTGTTGAAATCGTTAAGGAAAAAGCTTGTTTCTTTAGCTTCTTTATATTTCAGAAATTTTTCATAGAAACATCCTTTTCCTGCTTTGCTTATTTCAGTCAGGGTATGGTCGGAAATATTATAAAGTGGGCATCTTAACACAGTAACAAAAGGTATATCCTGATACGGATTATCAAGAATTCTTAAAAAAGAAAGAATTAATGAAACCTCATAGGTTTCAAGAAACATACTGTTTCCCTCGTTTGTACAAACAGGAATTCCCTGTTTTGTAAGTATTTGTGCCATTTTAGGGATTGGTGAACTTGACCTTCTTGAAAGGACACAAATATCACTGTACCTTGCTTTTCTTCTTTCGCCTGATTTATCGGTAACATACTGATTCTCGATTAAATTTTCAATGATTTCAGCGATTTTCAAGGTCTGAACCTCTAAGGCACTAACTCCCTCAACCTTTTCAGAAACATAAAGGTCAACAGAAAAATCTTCCTCTGGATTGTAATCCTTATTACCAAAGTAAAGTCTTTCATCTTTATCGTAAGAAACCTCTCCAACTTCTGTACTCATAATGTTTTCAAACACAAGATTAACAAATTCCAAAATATTTTCTCTGCTTCTGAAATTATTACTTAAAACTCCTCGTTTGCCTCCATCTCCTTTTGAATATGCTTTTGCCTTTTGAAGAAAAAGCTCAGGAGCGGTGTTTCTGAAGCTATATATACTTTGTTTCATATCGCCAACCATAAAAAGATTTTCACCGTTTTTTGAAATGGCATTAAAAATAGTTTCCTGAATATCATTAGTATCCTGATATTCGTCAATTATAATTTCTTCATAGTCATTAGAAAGCTCTTTGGCAATCTCTGTAGGCTTTCCCTCATCATCACACAAAAGCTTTATGGCAAAATGTTCAAGGTCGTTAAATTCAAGCATAGATGCCTGTATTTTCTTTGTAAGATATTTTTCTTCCAGTCTTTTTACAAGAGAAACGAACATTATCACATTTTTTGTCTGTCTTTTCATAAAGCTTTCAAGCTCATCTGCAGAAAGAGGCATAACAATACTGTTTATTTCTTTTTTGAAATCATCTCTTGCACCATAAATATTTCTGGCAGGATCTGCTTTATTTATGGAAGACGGAAAGGTTGTGAAAGAAGCTGAGGCTAATGCATTATAAATTTCCTGATATGAGCTTCCTTTTTTTATTTTGCTGAATACTGCTATATCCTGCTTCATAAGCTCTATTGCTTTTTCAAGCTCTTCAATACCATCAGCATACTCAAGAACATAATCTTTGTATTCCCTGACTGCATTTTCTATTTTTTCGCCTGTTTCTTCAACAAGGAAATTATACCATTGAGAACATTTATAATTCTGGTAACTTTCAACTACCATTTCAAGCCATTTATCAGGAAAAGGAGACTTTCTAGAAGCATCATAAAACCTTTTGACATACTCTTCAACTGCATCTTTTTTCGATGTTACAAAGTTTGCTGCAAGTTTTTTAAAATCCTCTTCCTCATAACATTCATCAAACAGCTCTTCAAGTGCCTCATTAAACACAAGCACTCTACGTGCTTCATCAAAAATATCAAAATCGGATGGAATTTCAAGCTTATCAAAATTTTCTTTAATAAGCCTCATACAAAAGGAATGAACGGTACAAATATTTGCACCTGGCAGAAGAAGCAGCTGCCTTTGATAATTTTCCCTGTCTTTTTTGGAGGTTTTTTCGTCTGTAATGGCTTTAGTCAAACCCTCTGCGATTTTATCACGCATCTGTTGTGCTGCTGCATTTGTGAATGTAACAATAATAAGCCTGTCTATATCACAGTTTTTAACAAGTCTTAAAACTCTTTCAACAATAACTGCAGTTTTTCCGCTTCCTGCAGCTGCAGTTACAATCATAGAACCATCACTGTGATTTATAGCCTCAAGCTGTCCTTGTGTCCATTTGATTTCAGCCATCTTCCTCCTCCTCTCTTATGAGTCCTCTTACATCCTTATCCGAAAGCTTTGGCAGTTCTCTGTATTGTCCTACAGAAGTGTCAAAACCGCAAACACTTTTAAATTTGCAGTACATACATCCGTCTGTCTTTTTTGAAGCTGCAGGAGATATGGGGAAGCTTCCCTTTGATATTTCTTCACTGTAGCTTTCAATATGCTCAAATACCTTTTTGCTTAATGCCTCATATTCTGTAAACATAAGCTTTTTGTTTTTAAATACATCTGAATTTTTTCCGTCAAAAGCCTTGTCCATCTGTTCAAAAACATCATTATCACCAACTAAAAAGCCGTTTAGTATATAGCTTTTCATATTTATCGAAGATTTTTCATCAATGCTTTTTACCTCTGAAATATCAGGAATAACACCAAAATAAAACATACCCTTTGACTGTCCGAAAAACTCTTTAAGTGCATTGCTATATACAAAAAGCTGAAGCATTGTCCCATTATAAATTTCACCTAAATCAAGCTCTTTTGCACTTGATTTATAGTCTATAATTCTGTATTCATCACCGCATCTGTCTATTCTGTCGATTTTTCCGTTTAAAGTTATTTCAAGACCTGACGGTGTTTTTAATTTTATTGGCGTAACTCTTTCGTCAGAAGATAAATCAAGCTCTGTTGTAAATGGCACAAAGCTTCCTGCCTGAACCTGATGAACTACTGCAGATAAGGCATTTTTTGCAGTCTGGGTAAGCTTTTCTGTAAGAAATAAATGTCGTGATGTAGCGCAAGGCATTTTCTCGGTTAAATCCTTTATGCCCTTTTTCTCCATTTTTTCAAAAATGTCATCAATATCTTCTTTGGTAATTTTATACCAGTCAATTTTATTATCAATAACATAGTTTGTGAATTCTTCCATAAAAGAGTGGGTTAGCGTACCTCTGTCCATTATGTTAAAATCATAAACACTTCTTTCCTTAAGCTTAAGTCCGTACTGCAAAAAGAATGCAAAAGGACATTTTGCAAAGGCTTCAAGCTTTGAAATAGAAAGCATAAGCTTTCCCTGCCACAAAAGGTTTGCAGAGCTTAAAGTTGTTGATGAAGAAACTCTGTAATATTTTGCCCCAAGGACCTTTTTAAATTTATAGCTTGTTTTTTCGTTTTCAAGATACCATTTTTTCGCACTGTTGAAAATATCACTTTCTCCTGCTGATGCATATCTTACGGAAGATACAGGTGTGCATATAAAATCTATATCATTTTCAGGTACAAAGCTATTTTCCTCAACATTTAAAAACATTCTTTTTATATCGTTTATAACAGAAGATGGAGCCATACCTTCTCCGCTTATTTCTGCAAGAGAATAAGAAATAATAAGCTTCTGCGTAGGAATTGAAAGAAGCTCATATATTTTAAATGGCTGTTCAAGTGCTTTTTTTCTTCTGTCAGGAGCAAGAATTATATCATTTCTTTCTAGTATTCTTCTTTCGTTATCCTTTATTATTCCAGCTGATGTAACAGGTGATGGGAAGCTTCCCGTATTGGCACCAATAATATAAAGAATTTTAAACTCATTATTTCTTAAGCCGTCTGCATCAGAGCAGATAACCATATCGCTTTCAGGAGGATAGGTGCTTATTTTAGTCTCATTTAACGCATTTAAAAGCATATCATAAAACTTTTCAAGTCCGATTTTTTCCTCTTCAAGACAAAGCTCAAACTGATTTAAGGCAGAGATAATACTGTTGAAAACCTGTCTGTATTCAAGAGCAATTTCAGGTCTGCCACTCATTGTATAGGAATAAGTCAGCCTGTCGATGCTTCCTCTTAAATCAGTTTTTTCCATAAATTCTTTTATGGCATCAACATATTCTTTTGCAGTGTGTCTGCCCTTTAAATCTTCATAAAACTTATATATTATATCAACAAATTTCTCTCTGATTTTGTTTATTTTTTCAAGGTCGTACTCTTTTTCCTTGTAAGTAAATTCTTCAAGCCACAGCTTTCCTTTTATGTTAACATCAAGAACATAGTTTTCAAGAATACAAACCTCATCAAAGGAAAGAGGTGTCAGCCCTGATTTTAAAAATTTTATAACGTATTGGTTTTCAAGTCTTTTTATAATAAGCTCCAAAAAGTATAAAACAAAATTTCCTGCAGGATGTGAAAGAAGACTCTTTTTCTCACCAATATATCCGTTGATTTTATATCGCTCAAAGCTTTCTTTAATACAAGGAGCATACTTTATTAGATTTGTAGCAAGTACTCCAATATCTTTAAATCTAAAGCCTTCATCACGAACCTTTTTAGTTATATCAAGCATAAGATTTTCACATTCTGCAACATAGTTATCACTGTAATAAATCTTAATATTTTCAACTTGCTTTTCATAAATTTTAGGCATAATATATGGGAAATTTTCAACAAGATGTAAAATATCTTCCTTGTGCTTCTTATTTTCTTTAAGAGTAACAGTTTCAAAAGGTGCGAATTCGCTTATTTTATTTTTTGTTCTTTCAATACCCTCAAAAATATAGCCATCACCTTTTTTAAGTGTAACATAAAGCTTTTTTGCACATCTTGCAAGTGCAGAAACAACTTTTAATTCTTCACCTGTAAAAGCAGAAAAGCTGTCAATAAAAAACTCTGTTTTTTTAACCATTTCAGAGTTTTCTATAAGACTGCTCAAAAGAGATAAATTCTCGTCACTGTCTGCGCCTCTTTCGGCAACAAGGGCGTTATATTTTTCATAAATTGTGCAAATATCCTTAATTTTTGCTCTTACATTTGCTTCCTCAATATTATCACAAGCCTTAGAAAGCTCTTCAACAGACACCGAATGTCTTTTAAGCTCTGTAATCATTTTAAGCATCTGCCCTGAAAAATCTCTTATTTTCGCACAGTTTTTATAAACATTAAGCTTTGATGAACAAGAGGATATAGCTCTGTTCATAAGAATTGTTTTTCCAACCTTTGAAACATACTCCCTGTCATCATTATAAAGTCTGTGAAAAAGACGGTTAAAGCTTAAAACATCTGCAGTTTGCCCTAAAAAACCAAGCTTTTTTACTGCCATTTTTTCAAATGACAAAGAAACCTGTTCAGGCACAACAAGAATACTTTTTACGCCTATGTCCATATTCTCTTTAATTTTATCAAAGCAATAGGTGGTTTTCCCGGTTCCTGTCTTGCCCTCAACAAATATAATCGCCATACTTTTCTCCTATATTTTTATTGATTATATTATACAACAAACCTGCATTTTTCGTCAACAGGATTAAAGTTAGGAGTTAGAAGTTAGGAATTAGGAGTGAGGAGTTAGGAGTTATAGAACCCTGAAAGCGATGAAATATGTTTGCACACTTTTCTTCAGAATGTTAAAACTGCGAAAAACAGAGATAGATTTTAATGTTTACCACCCGTGGCATATTGTAATATGTGAGGGTGTGAAACATTAAAAAAGAAGCCACGGAAAATCCGTGGCTTCTGTTATAGCCTGTTTTTCACAGTTTTAGATTATAATTCTGCAAAATATTTAATAGTTCTAACCATCTGGCTTGTGTATGAGTTTTCATTGTCATACCATGAAACAACCTGTACCTGGTAAAGGTCTTCGCCGATAGGAGCTACCATTGTCTGTGTAGCATCGAAGAGTGAACCGTATGTGATACCAACGATATCTGAAGATACGATCTGGTCTTCGTTGTAGCCGTATGAATCAGAAGCAGCAGCTTTCATAGCAGCGTTGATAGCTTCTTTTGTTACATCTTTGCCTTTAACAACAGCTGTAAGAAGTGTTGTTGAACCTGTTGGAACTGGAACTCTCTGTGCAGCACCGATGAGTTTGCCGTTAAGTTCTGGGATAACAAGGCCGATAGCTTTAGCAGCACCTGTTGAGTTAGGAACGATGTTAACCGCACCTGCTCTGGCTCTTCTTAAGTCACCTTTTCTGTGTGGACCGTCAAGAATCATCTGGTCGCCTGTGTAAGCGTGGATTGTAGCCATGATACCGCTCTGGATAGGAGCAAAGTCGTTAAGAGCTTTAGCCATAGGAGCTAAGCAGTTTGTTGTGCAAGAAGCAGCTGAAATGATTGTGTCATCAGCAGCGAGTGTGTCTTCGTTAACGCCGAAAACAACTGTTTTAAGGTCGTTACCAGCTGGAGCTGAGATAACAACTTTTTTAGCACCTGCATCGATGTGAGCCTGTGATTTTTCTTTTGAGCAGTAGAAACCTGTACATTCAAGAACAACGTCTACGCCGAGTTCGCCCCATGGGCATTCTTTAGCATCTTTAATAGCGTAGATTTTGATTTCTTTGCCATCAACTGTGATGCTGTCTTCACCAGCAACAACTGTGTGACCATCATATCTACCCTGTGATGAATCGTATTTTAATAAGTGAGCTAACATTTTTGGATCTGTTAAGTCGTTGATAGCAACAACTTCATATCCTTCTGCACCAAACATCTGTCTGAATGCAAGACGACCGATACGGCCGAAACCATTAATTGCAACTTTTACTGACATAATAATTGCCTCCTTCAAAATTTAACTACCGTATATTATACTACGAAATCTTAAAAATTTCAATACTATTTTAACATTTTTTTGTTAATTTAAACCAAAAATGTTGAAAAAATTTATCTTTGTGGTAAAATTAAACCGTGAGGTGAAATTTGTTAAATGAAAGAGCTTGGAATTTATGTACATATACCATTTTGTATAAAGAAATGTAAATATTGCGATTTTGCATCTTATGTAAAAGATACAGATATGCAGGATAAATACACAGATTACATTGTTAAAGAGATAAACAGTTTCAAAGGAAAAACAGAAAACTATGTTGTAAATTCCATATTTTTCGGTGGCGGAACACCGTCAGTATTATCATCACTTAATATGCACAGAATTATAACTGCAATAAAAGCTAATTTCTATTTAACAGAGGATGCAGAAATTTCACTTGAATGTAATCCAAAGACTGCAAGTTTTACAAAGCTTAAAAATTATATTAAGATGGGGTTTAACAGAATAAGCATTGGTGTGCAAAGTCTTGATGATAAGCTTTTAAGAACAATCGGCAGAGCACATACCTCAACAGACTTTTTAGAGTGCTACAGTATGGTTAAACTTGCAGGTTTTAAGAATATTAATTATGATTTAATGTTTGCTCTACCTGAACAAGACTTAAAAAGCTTTAAGGAAACAGTAGATAATTTAGTAAAATTAAAACCTGTGCATATTAGCTGTTATTCATTAATTTTAGAGGAAAATACACCACTTTTTGAAGAAAAAGACTTTTATAAATTTGCAGACGAGGACGAAAACAGAGAGATGTATGAATACGCAAAAAAGGTGTTTGAAAACAATGGATATGAACAGTATGAAATATCAAATTTTGCAAAAAAAGGCTTTGAATGTAAACACAATTTAAAATACTGGGAAATGAATGATTACATTGGATTTGGCTCTTCAGCAAGTTCTTTCTTTGAAGAAAAAAGGTACACAAACCCTGACAATTTAGATGAATATTTTGAATTGATAGAAAACTATAAATATCCATTTGATGATATAGAAAAAGAAGATAAAAAAGACTTAATGAGCGAATTTATGTTCCTTGGACTTCGTAAAATCAAAGGAATAAATGATAATGAATTTAAAGAGCTATATAAAGAAAGCTTCTTTAATATTTATAAAAATGAGATTGAAAAACACTTAAACAACGGACTTTTAATTAAAGAAGATGAAAATTTAAGACTATCAAGCAAAGGACTTGATTTAGCAAACTATGTAATGAGCGACTTTGTATAATGTTCCACGTGAAACAAAATAAAAGAGATGCGAAATATTGCATCTCTTTTTAATTAATAATTAAAAATGAATAATGAATAATGAATAATTGAGGTACAAATGCTCTGCATTTGTTTTTATTTAATATTTCACATGAAACAATCAAACTTCTAACTTCTAACTCCTAACTAACAAAAAATGGCTTGCCATATGCAAGCCATTTTTTGTTTCACGTGAAACATTTATTCATTTGTTTCTTCTATTACTTCTGTTCCCTCAGGTGTTACTGCCTCTTCTTCATGCTCTGCAGTTGCAATTGAAACAAGTTTTTCATCTTTAGCAGTTTTCATTAAGATAACGCCTTGAGTTGCTCTACCCATTTCTTTAATACCACTGATTGCAGTTCTTATAATAGTTCCGCTTGATGTTATCATCATAACATCTTCTTCAGGGTTAATTCTTGCAACACCGACTATTGCACCTGTTTTTTCTGTTATCTTATAAGTCTTAACACCTTTACCGCCTCTTGTCTGAACCTTATATTCTTCAATAGGTGTAACCTTACCAAGACCATTTTCTGTAACAAGAAGTAATTTATCGCCATCTGTAACATCTGTGCATCCAACAACATAATCATCTTCTGAAAGATTTATAGCTCTAACACCATGTGCAAGTCTTCCCATTGCACGAACATCGTTTTCGTCAAATCTGATTGACTTACCTTTATTTGTTGCAACAAAGATTTCACTTGAACCGGTTGTTACCATTACATTGATAAGCTCGTCATCTTCATTAAAGGAAATAGCATAAATACCGCCTTTTCTGTTGGTTTTATAATCACCGATAAGTGTCTTTTTAATAAGACCTTTCTTTGTTATCATTGTAAGATATTTTTCATCTTCAAATTCAGAAAGAGGAATAATTGTTGTAACCTTTTCCTGTGGCATTAATGGCAATAAGTTAACAATAGCTGAACCTTTTGCCTGTCTGCTTCCTTCAGGAATCTGATATGCCTTTAAGTGATAAAGTCTGCCAAGGTTTGTGAAGAACAATAAGTGGTCATGTGTTGAACATGTAAATATTCTTTCAACAAAATCTTCTTCTCTTGTAGAAAGAGCTGAAATACCTTTACCGCCTCTCTTCTGGCTTCTGTAAGTATCTGTTGTAAGACGTTTTACATAACCAAAGTGTGTAAGAGTGATAACAACGCTTTCTTCTGCAATTAAATCTTCATAGTCAACATCATCAATTGCAGCTTCAATGCTTGTTCTTCTGTCATCGCCATATTTTTCAGCAATTTCGCTTAATTCTTCTTTAATAACTTCTAAAAGTCTGCTTTCATTTGCAAGAATTTCTTCAAATTCTTCGCATTTAGATTTAAGCTCTTCATATTCTGCATCAATCTTTTCGCCATTAAGCCTCTGGAGCTGAGCTAAGCGCATATCAAGTACGCTCTGTGCCTGAATTTCTGAAAAACCGAATTTTTCCATAAGTTTTTCTTTAGCATCATCATAAGACTCTCTGATTACTTTAATAACTGCATCAATATTAGCAAGTGCAATTCTTAAGCCTTCTAAAATGTGCATTCTTGCCTTTGCTTTTTCAAGGTCGAATTTAGTTCTTCTTGTAACAATTTCTTTCTGGAATCTGATATAGTTATCAAGATAACCTTTAAGTGTTAATGTTACAGGCTTTCCGTCTTCAATTGCAAGCATATTTATTGAGAAGCTATCTTGAAGTCTTGTAAACTTAAATAAATGGTTTAAAACAACCTGTGGGTTTGCATCTCTCTTTAAATCAATTACGATTTTAATACCTGTTCTGTCTGAAGAAAGGTCGCGAATATCAGCAATTCCCTCAATTCTTTTATCTTTAACTAAATCTGCAATAGATTTAACAAGAACTGATTTATTAACCTGATATGGAATTTCAGATATAACAATTGAATATCTGTCATCTCTTCCGCTTTCAACAATCTCTGTTTTAGCACGGATTACAATTTTACCTCTTCCTGTTTCATAAGCAGAACGAATACCGCCTCTGCCCATAATTGTAGCACGGGTTGGAAAATCAGGTCCCTGAATATGTTCCATAAGTTCATCTACAGTAATTTCAGGGTTATCTATCTGTGCAATTGCAGCATTTATGACTTCTCTTAAGTTGTGAGAAGGGATATTTGTTGCCATACCAACGGCAATACCTGATACACCATTACAAAGAAGTACAGGAATTCTTGTTGGAAGTACAACAGGCTCTTTTCTCTTTTCGTCGAAGTTTGGTATAAAATCAACTGTATCTTTATCAAAATCTGCCAAAAGCTCGTTTGAGATTTTACTCATTCTTGCTTCTGTATATCTGTATGCAGCCGGTGGGTCACCGTCAATAGAACCGAAGTTACCGTGACCGTCAATAAGTGGATAACGAAGTGAGAAGTCCTGCGCCATACGAACAAGTGCATCATAAGCAGATGCATCACCATGTGGATGATATCTACCGATAACATTACCAACTGTTGTAGCAGATTTGAAGAATGGCTTATCTGCAGTTAAATGTTCTTCAAACATAGCATAAAGTATTCTTCTGTGAACAGGTTTAAGACCGTCTCTTACATCAGGCAAAGCACGGCTTATAATAACTGACATAGAATAGTCTATGAAAGCTTCTTTCATTCTTTTTTCAATATCAACTTCAACAATTGTCTGATGCTCTAAATTTTCTACAAAATTGGTATCATTATTGTTTTCAAATTTTTTAGCCATAGTGCTTCACCTCCTTAAATATCAAGATTTGTAACATATTTTGCGTTTTCATCAATGAATTTCTTTCTTGGTTCAACCTCATCACCCATAAGGATTGAGAAGGTTTCATCAGCAGAAATTGCATCTTCAAGTGTAACTCTTATTAAAATTCTGTTTTCAGGATTCATAGTTGTTTCCCAAAGCTCTTTAGGGTCCATTTCACCAAGACCTTTATATCTGGCAATATCAACCTTTGCGTTTTCATCGCCATTCTTTAATTCTTCGGAAATTCTGTCTCTTTCTTCATCAGAGAAAGCAACCTGAGATTTTTTACCTCTTGAGAGCTTATAAAGCGGCGGTTTTGCTAAATAAACATGGCCTGTTTCAATAAGCTGAGGCATAAATCTGAAGAAGAATGTTAAAAGAAGTGTCTGGATATGAGCACCGTCAACATCGGCATCGGCCATAATGATGATTTTGTCATATCTTAATTTTGTAATATCAAATTCCTGACCAATACCTGCACCAAGTGCAACTATAACAGGAAGTAATTTTTCATTTCCATATACTTTGTCAACTCTTGCTTTTTCTACATTAAGCATTTTACCCCAAAGTGGAAGAATAGCCTGATAGTTACTGTCTCTTCCGCCTTTAGCTGAACCACCCGCAGAATCACCTTCGACGATATATATTTCAGTTTTTGTATTATCTCTTTCGTGGCAATCAAAAAGTTTATCAGGCATTGAGTTAGACTCAAGCGGTGATTTTCTTCTTGTTGCTTCTCTTGCTTTTCTTGCAGCTTCTCTTGCTCTTGCTGCAGAAATACTTTTTTCAACGATTAATTTTGCAATCTGTGGATTTTCTTCAAGGAAATCGCCGAACTTTTCATTCATAACAGAAGTTGTAAACTCTCTCATTTCAGAGTTACCAAGCTTTGTTTTTGTCTGTCCTTCAAATTCTGCTTCTGTTAATTTAACAGAAACAACTGCAGTTAAACCTTCTCTTGTATCTTCACCTGAAAGCTTTTCTTCTTCTTTAAGAACATTGTTCTTTCTACCCCAGTTGTTTAAAAGTCTTGAAAGTGAATTTTTAAAACCAACCTCATGAGTACCACCCTCAATAGTGTTAATACCGTTTGCAAAGGTTAAAACCTTTTCACTATAGTCTGTGTTATACTGCATTGCAATTTCAACAGTTGAATCGTCTCTTTCTGCAATAAAATAAATAACATCACTTAAAACTTCTTTATTTTTATTTAAGTCCTCTACGAAAGATTTAATACCGCCTTCATAGTAAAGCTCTTTAACCTGTTTTTCTTCTCTCTTGTCCTCTAAAACGATTTTGATACCGCCATTTAAGTAAGCCTGTTCTCTTAATCTCTTTAAAAGAATAGAAAAGTCGAAAACTGTTTCTTCAAAAATTTCAGGATCAGGCATAAAGTGAACAGTTGTACCTTTTTCTGTGGTTTCGCCAACAATATGAAGGTCAACAACTTTGTTACCTCTTTGAAATTCTATTTCGTGAATATTTTTACCGTCTTTAACCTGAACTTTTGTCCATAAAGAAAGAGCGTTAACAACAGATGCACCAACACCGTGCAAACCGCCTGATACTTTATAACCGCCGTCTCCGCCGAATTTACCACCTGCGTGAAGAATAGTAAATACAACTTCAACCGCAGGAAGTCCTGTTTTTTCCTGAATACCTACAGGAATACCACGACCATCGTCAACAACAGTAATAGAGTTATCCTCGTTGATAGAAACATAAATATTCTTACAAAAACCTGCTAAAGCTTCATCGATTGCGTTGTCAACTATTTCGTAAACAAGATGGTGAAGACCTCTTGCAGAAGTTGAACCGATATACATACCAGGTCTTTTTCTAACAGCCTCAAGTCCTTCAAGAACCTGAATATCATTACTGTTATAATGTTCAATTGCCATTAATTTTTCCTCCTTATGGAACTATTTTAGCATTTTCTATGTGAATAAGTTTAGTATTTTTTCTTCTGGCAAAACTGCCTTTATCTGTAGAGGTTATAATAACCTGCTTATTTCTTATTTCATTTAAAAGATATTTTCTTCTTTCACTGTCAAGCTCAGATAATATATCATCAAGTAAAAGTACAGGATATTCGCCCTTTATTTCTTTGATATATTCTGCCTGACAAAGTCTTAAAATTAAAATTACAGTTCTTTGCTGACCTTGTGACGCAAATTCACGGACTCTGTTTCCATTTATAAAAAAGCCTATATCTTCTCTGTGAATACCAAAAAGTGAAGTTTTTTCAAAAATTTCTTTATTTTTATATTTATTTAGCTTTTTTAAATATTCCTTATGCATAACTGTCCTTTCATCAGGTGTTATGCAGCTTTCATATTTAATTTCAAACTTATCAAGGGAAAGAGTAATTTCTCTGTGAAGCTTATCTGTTAATGTTTTAATGAATTCAATATATTTGTTTCTGTAAAAAATTATATCTCCGCCAAGCTTTGCTAACTTTTCATTATAAACATCAATTAATTCCGAGTAATTTCCATCTTCTTTAAGTATTTTATTTTTCATTTTTAAAACTTTGTTATATTCAACCAAAGTATTAAAATAATTAGGTTTAACCTGACTTATGGCAATATCAATATATCTTCTTCTTTCTGACGGACCTTCTTTAATAATAAGAAAATCTTCAGGCGAGAACATAACTGCATTGAAAAGTCCCATCAGCTCGGAATTTTTAGTAATTTTTGAACCGTTTAATTCCATTTTTCTTCGGTCATCAGGAAGAAGAGTAATTTTTGCTTCAAATTCTCTGTCATTATTTTCAAAAAACAAAGTTAAAGTTGCAAAATCCTTTTCATATTTAATCAAATCTCTGTGCTTTGAAACTCTGTGGCTTCTAAGTGATGCAAAAAAGTTAATAGCTTCAACAATATTTGTTTTTCCCTGACCGTTTTTACCATAAATTAAATTAGTTTCTTTTTCAGGCTCAAAAACAAGCTCATCATAATTTCTGTAATTATTTAGAATTAGTTTTTTTACGAACATAATCTTCTCCGTCGAAAAAATCGCCTTTTACATTATTTTTAACAATAAGATTATAATTCAATGGTGAAAAGTAAGGAATTTCCTTTCCTTCTTTATCAACAGTTAATGCAAATGTTTTACAGTCTCTTACTTCAGAAATAATAACAGCTTCATTATTTTTAAGCTGATTATTAATAAAATCTTTAGAAACTGAAGTTCTTGTAACTCTGTCGAAATCAGAAAGAATTAAAATATCTTCATCATCCAA
>JAZSLZ010000113.1:0-2189 GCA_045535635.1 Clostridia bacterium | reverse complement strand
GTATATTATCGACTAATTTGGTTCATTATTTTAAAATTAACGTTTTTTCGTAACATTTCTGATATTCCTCACAGTATCGTCTTAAAGCGTTAATAAAAAAAAAGCTTAAATAACAGTATTTTTTATTTATTTTAAACATTGTAATTCATACAAAAATATGTTACAATATAGAGAGGTACTTTTTTGCCTTTACTATATTAGATCTTACTTTTTATTAATTTTGGGTATTATAGCATATGTGATATGCTTGAATAATAATTAAAAGGAGAATGAAATATGGCTGACACACTCTTTATTAAAGCTGCTGCATTCTGTGGTTATGATAAGGCGGATGTAGATAAAAGACTTGAAACGCTTTATTCACTTATATATAACCTTAAAAATGAAATTCGCGAAAATAAGCAGATAATCAAAAAATATGAAGAAGGTTATAGTCAGGATAAAGCTTATGAAAACGCTCTGGCTGTAGAAAGAGCTCAGCTTACACAGCTTCAGGTTAAAAATGAAAATCTTTCTGAAAAAAACAAGGCTCGTAAGGAAGAATTAAACATAAAAGAGCAGGAAAACATTAAACTTCGTGAAGAAATCACAACTCTCAAAGCTGAGGTTGAAGAACTCAGACTGAAACAGCTTGCCCTAAAAAATAATGATACAGAAGACCTCGGAATTATCTTCATAGAAGCAAAAAAATCCAGAGATCTCATTGTTAACAACGCAAAACAAGAAGCTTCTTCTTGCAAAGATGAAGCACAAAAATTTGCTGAAGATCTTATTGCAGAAACAAATGAAAAAGTTGAAAAGCTTATAAAAGATGCCGAAAAAAAAGCTGCAGATATTATTGCTACTGCAGAAGAAAAAAATCAAAAGCTTGTAGAAACTGAAAATAGCCTTAAAGAAAATATTCTGGCAAATATGAAAAATCTTGATGCAGAAATTAAAAATATCAAGTCAGTTTTAGACGAATTCAATTCAAAAACAGCTTCTTTCATAGACGATTCAGAAGTTCTTCTTTCCGGTGTACAGGACAAACTTAATAGCATTAATGAAGAAGTTGTCGAAGAAAACACAGACACTGAAAATGCGTCTGACGAAAATACCACTGATAAAGACCAAAACGATACCGAAATTGACGTTGCAGATAAAAATGAAGAATCAAGGTCGACTTCCGATTCCGCTCCCAAAAATGAAAGCGGAATAAATCTTGAAGATCTTTTAAAACAGGCAAATGAACTTAACAATGTCTGATTTACATCAGATATTCATAAAGTGTTTATGTTTATAAATTAGGTTAATATGAATTTGAGGAGAACAGAGTAAATGAATGATATAATTATTGTTAAACCTGAAAAATGTGTTGGATGTAATGCTTGTATCCGTAACTGTCCCGCTCCTGAGGCAAATATTACAAAAATGCTTGAAGATGGCAGATTTATTACATCAGTTAACTCCGACAAGTGTATTGCCTGCGGACAGTGTCTCAAGGTATGTAATCACGGTGCAAGAGATTATATTGATGATACAAGAGTATGTATGCAGCGTCTTGAAAAAGATAAAACCATTATACTCGTATCTCCTGCAATCAGAACTGTTTTCCCCACTCGTTGGGTTGGTATACTTGACTGGTTCAAAAGCAAGGGCTGTGTGATTTACGATATTGCTTTTGGTGCTGATATCTGTACTTGGGCGCACCTTCGTACATTAGATAGCCATAAAGTAGGAAAAATGATATCTCAGCCATGTGCTGCTGTAGTAAACTATATTGAAAGATACCAGCCATCACTTATAAAAAATCTTTCACCTGTTCATAGTCCTGTAGCTTGTGCAGTTGCTTACATAAAAAAATATCTTAGAAGAACAAATCCTATTGCTGTTCTTACTCCCTGTTTAGCTCAGAAAAATGAGTTTATCGAAACAGGTCTTGTAGAGTACAATGTAACATTTAACAAGCTTATGGAATATTTCGATGCAAACGGCGTTGTTATCCATACAAATTCGGATGAAGAATATGAGTACAGATTTGACGACCAGCAAGGACAAATGGGTACTATTTATACACGTCCTGGTGGTTTCAGAGATAATCTTCTTATTCACAATCCAGAACTTGATATATTAAGTTCTGAAGGTATTAACAGAGTTTACAGTGAAATTGATCTTTATGCAAACACAAAGGAATCAAAACGTCCTGAAAT
>JAZSLZ010000118.1:0-3732 GCA_045535635.1 Clostridia bacterium | reverse complement strand
CAATTTTATCCAGAGATGCCGATACAGGCATAAAAAGCGATAAAGACAGTATTAAAATTAAAGAAAAACAGAATATTTTTTTCATTTTAACCACCAAATAATATATTGTTATTATATTCTACCATAAAAGGCGCATAAATTCAAATAAAATCATAAAAAATATTGCATTTATTTTAATTTTGATGTATCATTTAAGATAGTAAAGTATTGGAGGGTAATATGAAACTTTTAATTGTAGACGACGAAAGACTTTTAGTTAAGGGACTTAAATTTAATTTTGAACAGGATGGCTATGAGGTGGAAACTGCAGGTGACGGCGAAGAGGCTGTGCGTATTGCAAAAACCAAAGACATAGACCTTATAATTTTAGACCTGATGCTCCCTAAAATGGATGGTCTTGAGGTTTGTCAGAAAGTGAGAGAAACCTCCTTGGTTCCGATTATTATGCTAACCGCGAAAAGCGATGATATGGATAAAATTATGGGACTTGAATATGGCGCTGATGATTATCTTACAAAGCCTTTTAATATTCTTGAGCTTAAAGCAAGAGTTAAAGCTATTTTAAGAAGAAGAGGAAAACAAACTCATGAAGAAGAAAAGGAAGATGTGACAGGCGTTAAGCTTGATCGCCGTACAAGACAGATGATTGTTGACGGCAGAGTTATTGAGCTTACTGTTAAAGAATATAACATTATTGACCTTTTTCTTTCAAACCCTGGCAGAGTTTATTCAAGAGATGACCTTTTTGACTTAATATGGGGAACAGGTAAATCAGGCGATGTGAGAACTGTTGATGTTCATATGAGAAGATTGAGAGAAAAGGTGGAAGAAAATCCTGCTCAACCTAAATATATTCTTACAAAATGGGGTGTAGGTTATTACTTTAAAGAAAATTAAAAAATGGCTTAGAAAAACAAGGGTAAAGCTTGTAATGACATATCTTGCTATTATAATACTTGCCCTTTTGTTTATATCAACTTATGTAACTGCATCAATAAGCAGTTATCTTTATAACAGAGAAGAGGTTGAACTTCTTGCCAATGCAAATATTATAGCAAATTTAGTCTCAGACGATCTTAAAGCAAGACCGAAAAATATAGAGGAAACTGTGTCAGAGATTAACTTGCCTGTATCAATGAGAGTTATTGTTTCAGATGTTCACGCAAAGGTTATTTATGATACAGGAGTAAACAACAACATAGAAGGTAAAATTTTTATCAGAGATGGAATTATGAATGCCATTAAAGGTAAAGATGTTGTTTCAACTTACAAAGAAAAAGAAGTTGGAACAATAGTTCAGGCTGCAGCTTCTGTTATCTCAAATTCCGAAATTGTGGGTGTTGTTTATGTAACAAATGTTGCAAGAGCAACTGACGACTTCATTAAAGACATTAAATGGCTTTTGTATGTTATATCTGTGGTTGTATGTATTCTTATAGGCGTTTTAAGTGCGGTTATGGCAGATATTATAGTAAGCCCTATAGAAAAACTTACGGCAAAGCTTGGCAGAGCAGAGTTTGAAACACAGGGAGAACTTGTTAAATTCAAGGGAAGCGAAGAGCTTGAAAGTCTTGCAGAGGCGTTTAATAC
Source organism: Clostridia bacterium (assembly GCA_045535635.1). Taxonomy (GTDB): domain Bacteria; phylum Bacillota; class Clostridia; order RGIG6154; family RGIG6154; genus RGIG8700. Next base: position 2,142 of record JAZSLZ010000118.1, on the reverse strand, counting down.
CCTTTCAGGCAGACTTTCAGAGATGGAGGAAAAAAGAAGATCCTTTGTTTCAAATGCATCACATGAGCTGAAAACACCGCTTAGTTCTATTAAGCTATTGTCAGAATCTGTTCTTTCTATGCCTGAGATTGATGATGAAACTGTAAGAGAATTTATGACAGACATAACAGGCGAAATAGACAGACTTACAAAAATAATTGAAAGATTGTTATCTTTAACAAAGCTTGATACCGAGGCAGAGCCATTAAGCCTTAAGGTTACTGATATAAACGAAATGAGTCAGCGAATAGTTAAAAGCTTAGCTCCTGTTGCAGAAAGCAGAGGCATAGAAATGACTCATATAAGCGATGGCGAAGTTATTGCTATGGCGGACAGGGAAAAGCTGTGGCAGGTTGTTTATAATATAACCGATAACGCAATTAAATACACTCAAAGCGGCGGTAAGGTTGAGGTGGGTGTTTTTGATGATGGTAAAAACTGCAGAATTGAAGTGGCGGATAACGGAGTAGGTATTCCTGAAAAGGATATAGATAAAATCTTTGACAGATTTTACAGAGTAGATAAGGCAAGGTCCCGCGAAAGCGGCGGTACAGGACTGGGACTTTCAATTGTTAAAGAGCTTGTGCTTATGCACGGCGGAGATATTTCCGTTGAAAGTATTGTAAACAGCGGAACAAAAATGAAAATAACCATTCCAAAAAGACTTGACTGACTGGAGATGATATTATGAAAAAGATGTTGTGTGTTTTTTTGAGCATTGTTTTGCTTATGAGTCTTTGCTCCTGCAACCATAACAATAAAAATTTAATAGAATACGAAACGGAGCTTTTCTTTGCAGCTTCAGGGAAAACTGGAATTGCTTCCGAAAAGGTTAAGGTTTATGTTGAAACACTTGATAAAATCTACGAAGCAGTTGTAAACAAGCTGCTTGAAGGGCCTTCTTCCCAAAATCTTGTAAGAATAATTCCTGAAGGAACAAAGCTTTTGTCTGCAAAGTTTTCAGAGGGTATTCTTACTTTGGATTTCTCCGAAGAAATATATTCAAAGGAAGAAAGCGAAAATATTTTGATAAGAACTTCTATTATAAGCACTATGTCCGCTATGAAAGAAATAAAAGGCGTACAGCTTACGGTTGAGGGCGAATATATGACGGATAGTGACGGCGAAATAATCGGAATTTTAGGAAATGAAGATATTGTTTATGACACAGAGCCTGAAACAGAAGAAAAGAAATATATTAAGCTTTATTTCTCAGATTTGAAGTCTGAAAAGCTCATTGCAGAAGCAAGAGAAATATCAGTTTCTCAAAAAGAAACTATGGAAATGAGAGTTCTTAAAGAGCTTTTAAAAGGTCCTGTTAATCCAAAGCTTATGAAAACAATCCCTTCTGAAACAAAAATACTTTCTGTTGAAACGAAAGAAGGCATTTGTTTTGTTAATTTTTCCCAGGAGTTCAGAACAAGGCATACAGGCGGTTCAGCAAGTGAAATGATGACGGTGTATTCAGTAGTAAATTCACTTACAGAGCTTGATGGTATTGATAAGGTTCAGTTCCTTATAGAAGGGCAGAAAAAAGATGTATTTATTCATCTTATATTCAATGAGCCTTTTTCAAGGGATCAGGAGCTTATACAGAAATAAAATAAAGCTGTAAATAACTTAGGTTATTTACAGCTTTATTGTTCTTCTTTTTCTGACTGTTTTTTTTGTAAGATCAAATTTATAGTGCTTACAGGGAGCGTCGGCTTCTTAAACACCATGCTTTTTACATATAATATTTTCGGTGCATACGATTTTGTTACCGTAAACACAGGTTTCGCAAAGAGGTACGTTTTCCATAAAAACACTCCTTAAGACATATTTTCGTATATTGTACCATAAAGTGAGCTTTATTGCAACATATAAAAATATATGTGTACTTGAAAAGTCAAAAAAACTCTGCTATAATGATTTCATTAAAAATGAAATCAATGAATAGTGAAAAATGAATAATGAAGAATTGAAACCTGTATAATAAAAATGGACTACCAAAAGAGTGAAAATATGATATAATATTTTCAGGAGAGTGAACAAAATGGAAAGAAAAGTGAATTACACAAAGGAGTTCAAAATCCAAGCATGTGAATTGGTAGTCAAAAACGG
>JAZSLZ010000067.1:0-14758 GCA_045535635.1 Clostridia bacterium | reverse complement strand
TGATTTGTATTAGTTCCACCTTTTGGTCTTCCCATATTTCTTCAACTCCTTTTCTTTAGTATAACATAAAAAATGATGGCAGACACTTTTTTGTGTCTACCATCATTATATCACTTCACCCTTTAGGGTGCAGTCTTTTTTGAAACACAGAACCATCCCCAATCCCTCTCTTCTCGCCTGAATAATCGTTCATTTTATTTTATGTTTCTTGTTGAAAAACAGAAAAATATATTATATAATTATATGTAATAATTATATGGAGGCGGATTGTTTGAAAAAATTTATATCATTGTTGTTCGTATTTATAATATTAAGTTATTCGTGTGGAGTATATGCTAATGCAGAAAAAAAAGCGATATGGCAAGATCCTAATAATGTAGTGCTTGTTTGGAACAATGACGAAGGTTGCGAGTATAAAATCTTCAGAAGCGACAAACAAGATGGGGATTACGAATGCATAGGCGTTTCTGACAATAGTTCTTACCGTGATGATACGGTAACATATCCTAATGCGTATTATTATAAAATTGAGAAGAGTAATCTAACAAATCCGCAATCCGAACCTATTCAAGCCACTGTTTCACCAGAAGAGGTTTCTGCTTTAAGCGTAATTATGTATCACAATTTTGTTTCTAATGAAGACATAAAAAACGGTGTTGAATTCGAGGAATATTCTATATCTCCTGATGCATTTGAAGAAGATTTGATGTGGCTTAAAGACAATGGATATATTACTATAACTTCTGATGATTTGTTGCGACACCTGGAGGGTAAAAAAACTATTCCCCCAAAAGCAGTTATTATATCAATTGATGATGGCTCATGGGGTGTATATAAGAACGCATGGCCTTTACTTAAAAAATATAATATGAAAGCAGATTTCAATATAATCGGTGCACAGATTGATGCCACTTGGGATGCACTTGATTCAGGAGAAACAAGAGATGGCAAAGCTGCTCCTTATTGTACATGGGAAGAACTTATTGAAATGTCAAAAAGCGGTGAAATCAACCTCTGTTCGCACACATACGGTCTGCATGTTTATAATAAAGATAAACGAATTGGTATGAGTATGATGGAGAACGAATCAACTGAGGATTTTGCGACCGTTGTAAAAAAAGACTATGACTTGGCTGTAAAGTGTATCAAAGGATGGACAGGCAAGACTCCGGAAACCGTTGCATTTCCTTATTCCAAAAGAACTGCAGAGGATGATAAAATTATTTTAGAGAATACCGGCTATAAAATTCTTATGGCAGGTGAAGGTGCAAGGGGTACGGCAGGAAATTACTTCGTAAAGGGGTGTGACATTGCAAATCAGGTTACGCTTATGAGCAGACCATGCAGAATGGATGGTACGCCCATCAGCCATTATCTTGAGAGAATAGTTGCAACAGACAGTAAAAATGGTGTTAACTCACAAATAGATTTTATTTATGCCGAAAATACTGACGAAATAGCAAAGGATTATCAAATTTTTTCTGATGTTAACAAAGGTACTTGGTTTTCAGGCAGCGTTTATTATTCATACTTGAATGGCTTAATGAAAGGTGTTTCGAGCAATGAATTTGCACCAAATACCAATATAAACAGAGCAATGGCAGCGACACTTCTATACAGACTTGCAGGAAATCCAACAACACAATTAAACAATGGATTTGTTGATTCAAACGGTTCAGAGTGGTGGCTTGAATCTGCACAATGGGCAGATAAGGTTAACATACTCCCCTCATACAAAGATAATACTTTCAAACCCAATAACGCAATTAGCCGTGAGGCACTTGCCCAGGCAATGTATAATTGTGGAGAGTTTTTAAAGCTTGATATGTCAAAAAGAGCCGATATTGAAAAATTCATTGATTCATCAAGTATTTCAATCGAAAACAAAGATGCAGTGAGTTGGGCTGTTGCATGTGGCATTTTCAAAGGTAACGCTGACGGAAGTTTTAATCCTTCCGGAAATGTTACAAGAGCAGAAATGACTATGGTTATTCGCAACTGGCTGAACAAATAAAACTTTTTAAAGACAATCCGAAAAACTACATTAGAATTTGATGCTCAGTTTTTCAAATTCAGACCTGGTTTAAAAGATTTTCGCTTTGTATTGATAACTACATTTTATTAAGTGGATTTTGAACCATAAGAGGGCATGATCCGTTAATAAAAATTTATAATTTTCAATAAATAGTTTCAACATTATAAAAAGAGAGAATTTTACTGTTGGTAAATTTCTCTCTTTTTATTATATTTGCCTTAATGAAATTGGTTTAAAAACAAAAACCCCGCCCAACCGTTGCACCTTTGATTTTTAAACCTGTTTACACAGGTGGGTAATCTCTCATCTGCTTAGTCGCTCCTAACATCGCATATGCGGAAGGCCTGCAAGCCACAGACGAAGGCGATTTCCCTTTTATTATTTGTTGGTTCAAAACATTAAAGAGTGCTGACAAATAAGGCAGGATTTCTATTTATTAAATTTTATTCTTCGATTGATGAGTTGTAAAGATCAAGAACAGCCTGAGCTTCTTCGTCGTCTTCAACGCCAACTAAAATTTCTTCGCCGTCTGCTTCTTCAAATTTTAAAATTACAACACCATCATCAGGATCTTTAACAGGAAGAAGAAGTACATACATTTCTTCGTTCATTTCAACTGTGTCGATATGTTCGAATTCAACTTCGTTTCCTTCATCATCTGTTAAAAGTACAATGTTTTCGTTTTCAGCCATTTTTTTATCTCCTTTATTATCTTTTATTTTTCTTAGGTATTTCTTTAACTTCTTCCTTGCAAACAAGTGCTATAAGCATAAATGAAATTGCCATCATTGCAATTCCTGTTGCAGTTTTTCTGAAATAATACTTACTTAACACCAACTGAACAGTAAACACTGCATAAGAAAGTACATAGAAAAGATATGACCAGTTAATGAATGTTTCTTTATTCTTTACAATGTTGATGATTGCAAATACTGTACCTGCAACAAAAATTAATGTCCAGATAGCTGCAACAGCTTTAAATACATAAGAAATAACACCAACAGGTATAATTAATACAGCAACTGAAGCCAATATTCCTACTATTAAGAGTGCTATTTTAACAATAGTATTTTCAAAAAGCTTGACACCTGTTGCAAGTTTTGCCACAAAAGCAAGAGCAAATGCTGCTGCGAAAGCAATAGCAATATAGCTTACAGAAACTGCATAGTTTCCAAGAGCAGGTATAAGTGCAAATATTGAAGAAATCATCATTATTGCAGAAAATGCAAGAGATGAAAAAGCAAGGTCTCTCTTTCCTTTTTCTGTTGCAGTAAATGAAAGAACAACAATTGATGAAGCAGTCATAACCAAATAACCAAAAGCTTTGATGTATGATGATGCATCATAATCATACTGCATGTAATAAAGACCTATACATGCCATAAGCACAAGCATAGCACAGGTTGTTGTGAATGAAATAATCTTTGATCTGTCTTTCATATTTTATCCCCTTATTGTTTAATTTATTTAAGTATAACATCAACTATAATTTTTTTCAAGATTTTTTCAGTAAAAAATATAAAATACCCAAACTTGCCAAACCAAAAAATCCAAACACATACTTTATAAGAGCACCAAAGCTTATCCTCTGCATAACACAGGCAACAACCAACAAAACTGCAATATTGGTATATTTCTTTTGTTCATAGCAACACATATATCCATACCCTGAAGATACTGCAGTGGTAAGCATTGCAAGTAAAAGTGCAGGATAATATATAAAAGAAAGATTAACCATTCTGGCAGTTTCAAGTAACGGAAGAGTACATACATACTCAGGAAGTGCATAATAAACAAGACTGATTAATACTGCAACAGTAGCAGAAACGGTAATTGCCGCAGTTTTTGCACTTTTAACATCTTTAAGATAAATATTCAGAGACGGTATTACAGGTAAACAACAGAGAGTATTATATGAACAGTATTTTATTGCCTCAAAAGATTCTTGTGCAAATGTTGTTGTTTTTGCACCTGCTATTAATATAATTCCTATAACAATCAAAGGTGCTGCAATTATATTAAGAAATGTAACTCCTTTCATTTCAAACAAAAAAATAACGCAACATATAATCGAAAACAATAAGCCTCCTCCATAAAAATTAAGTGCCTCTCCTGCTCCATTACACATTATACCAAATGATAACAAAGAAAAAATTCCACTTAAAAATTTTACAAAATTCTTGATTGCAGGACATTTTTGTTCAAGAAGTTCAGAATATGTATAAATATTATTTTTATTTATATAAGTAAAAAGCCTTAAATTAATAATTAAGAATAATAAAAATGCAAATAAAATACTAATTGGCGTCTTGAAAAACTCTTGTACTTCCTTTCCTGTTGCAAATCCCGCACCTATAAGTGTGCCGGTGTAAACTGCCGTCACATATAAAATTTCTTTCAAATTATCACCCCAACTTAATATTTATGCAAAAATATTCAATTTATACACATATTTTAATTTTATTTTTGTATATTTATGCATAATTATTCATTTTTTGTGTAAAAATATTTAAATTACCTATTGACAAATAAAATATAAGTGCTATAATATTCACATAAGTTAATTTTAAAGGAGATTTTAGATATGAAACAGTACAAAAAAGTTGTTCTTGCATATTCAGGCGGACTTGATACATCAATCATTATTCCATGGCTTAAAGAAAACTACGGCGATTGTGAAGTAGTTGCTTGTTGTGTTGATGTTGGTCAGGGAACAGAGCTTGACGGTCTCGAAGAAAAAGCTATTAATACAGGTGCAAGTAAATTATACATTGAAAACATTCAGAAAGAATTTGTTGAAGATTACATCTGGCCAACACTTAAAGCTGGTGCTAAATACGAAGGCTACCTTTTAGGTACATCTTTCGCTCGTTACCCTATTGCAAAACGCCTTGTAGAAATAGCAAAGGCTGAAAATGCAGATGCTATCTGCCACGGTTGCACAGGTAAAGGTAATGACCAGGTTCGTTTTGAGCTTACAATCAAAGCGTTCGCTCCTGACCTTGATGTTATTGCACCATGGCGTATCTGGGATCTTAAATCCCGTGAAGAGGAAATCGAATATGCTGAAGCACACAACATTCCTCTTAAAATAACAAGAGAAACAAACTATTCTAAAGATAAAAACCTCTGGCACTTATCACACGAAGGCTTAGACCTTGAAGATCCTGCAAACGAACCAATGTTTGACAAGATTTTAGAGCTTGGTGTTTCACCTGAAAAAGCTCCTGATAAGGCTACATACGTTACAATCACATTTGAAAAAGGTATTCCTGTTGCTCTTGACGGTCAGAAAATGGATGGCGTTTCACTTATTGAAAAATTAAACGAAATTGGTGGTGCTAACGGTATTGGTATTTTCGACGTTGTTGAAAACAGACTTGTTGGTATGAAGAGCCGTGGCGTTTATGAAACACCAGGCGGAACAATCCTTTACCACGCACACGATGTTTTAGAAACAATTTGTCTTGATAAAGAAACATCACACTTCAAAGCAACTGTTGCACAGAAACTTGCAGACATTGTTTACAATGGTCAGTGGTACACACCACTTTGTCAGGCAATTTTAGCTTTCGTTGACGAAACACAGAAAACTGTTAACGGTGATGTAAAACTTAAGCTTTACAAAGGTAACATCATTAACGCAGGTGTAACAAGCCCTGATACACTTCACGACATTCAGACCGCTTCATTTGAAGAAGATGATGATTACGATCAGATGGATTCACAGGGATTCATTAATCTCTTCGGTCTCCCAATTACTGTTAAAGCTAAAAAAGACCTTGCAAAAGGCAAAAAACTTATCTGAAACTAACAGCTACCCAAGTGAATATTTTCACTTGGGTGCTTTGTAATGAAAGGAAACTTTACTTATGAAACTATGGGCAGGAAGATTTACTAAAGAAACCGATGACAGAGTTAACACCTTTAACTCTTCCCTATCTTTTGACTGCAGAATGTATAAGCACGATATTAAAGGAAGTATGGCACATGCTAAAATGCTTGGCAAATGCGGAATAATTCCTATGGAAGATGTTGATTCAATATTAAAGGGACTTGATGGAATTCTTGCAGATATTGAAAATGGTGTTTTAACTTTTGATAACGATGCAGAAGACATTCATATGTTTGTTGAAGCAGAGCTTACAAAAAGAATCGGCGATGCAGGAAAAAGACTTCATACTGCAAGAAGCAGAAATGACCAGGTTGCTCTTGATATAAGACTTTATCTTATTGATGAAATCAAAGAAATCATTGAGCTTTTAACCGACCTTATAAAAGCACTTATAAACAAGGCGGAAGAAAATAAAGAAACCATTATGCCTGGCTACACACATCTTCAGAGAGCTCAACCTATTATGTTTGGACATCACTTAATGGCTTATGTTTCTATGCTTTTAAGAGATAAAGAAAGACTTGAGCAGTGTTTAGAAAGAACTAAAGTTCTTCCTCTTGGAAGTTGTGCATTAGCAGGTACTACATACCCTATTGACAGACAGATGGTTAAGGAAGAGCTTGGCTTTAACAGTGTTTGCACAAATAGCCTTGATGGTGTTTCAGACAGAGATTTTGCCATAGAACTTGCATCAGATATTTCAATTGCTATGATGCACCTTTCAAGATTTTCTGAAGAAGTTGTATTATGGTGCAGTTGGGAATTTAAATTCATCGAGCTTGATGACGGCTTCTCAACAGGCTCAAGCATTATGCCACAGAAGAAAAACCCTGATATAACAGAGCTTGTTCGTGGTAAAACAGGCAGAGTTTACGGCGACTTAATGACGCTTCTTACAATGATGAAAAGCTTGTCACTTGCATACAACAAAGATATGCAGGAAGATAAGGAAGCAATCTTTGATGCAGTTGTTACAATCAAAGAATGTCTTATAACCGTTATTCCTATGATTGATACTATGACAGTTTTAAAAGACAATATGAGAAAAGCTGCTGCAAAAGGCTTTATAAACGCCACAGACCTTGCAGACTATCTCACAAAGAAAGGTGTTCCTTTCAGAGATGCATACAAAATTTCAGGCTCAATCGTTGGTTGGTGTGTTTTAAATGATAAAACTCTTGAAGAAGTTCCAATGGAAGTTTATAAAGAATATTCAGATATTTTTGAAGAAGATGTTTTCAATGCAATTAGCCTTGAAACCTGCGTCAATATGAGAAAATCAGAAGGCGGACCTTCAAAAGAATCTGTAGAAAAGCAAATAAAACTTGCAAAAGAAAGATTATAACAAAAAAACGGCTGAAAAGCCGTTTTTTATATGTGTAAAAATGTAAGAATAGAAATAGTAATTATTAAAAACGAAAAGTTTATAACCGAAAATTCTTTAAAATATATCCAGAATTTGCCCGGATTGTTTTTGGTATATTCTTTTAGAGTTATAAGACTTGCAAGAGATGCAATTAATGTTCCTGCACCACCTATATTGACACCGATTAGAAGATGTGCATAATCAGATGTAAACTGTGATAAAAGTATTGCCGTAGGTACATTACTTATAAACTGACAGGATAAAATACTGAAAAGCATTGTGTTCTTGTCAAGAAAATATGTAAACACTTTTTCTACTGCATCTATTCGTGCCATATTTCCCGAAAATATAAAAAATGCAACAAAAGTCAATAACAAGCCATAATCAACATCTTTAAGTGCTTTTCTGTCCATAAAAATCAGAAATGCAGGTATAATTATAAGTCCAATCCAATATGGAATTACTCTGAATACTATTACTATCGAAAGAGTAAAAAGAAGAAGATAAATTATTGTTTTTCTTTTAGGAAGAACTATTTGCTTTTTCTCAATAACAAGCTCTTCGTTTTTTATGAAAAAAATACAGGTAAGTGTTATTAAAAGTATAGACAACACAAAAGGAATAATCATTATCTGCATAAATTCAAGTGTTGGAATATTAAATTTACTGTAAAGATATAAATTCTGGGGATTACCGAAAGGAGTAAGCATACCGCCAAGGTTTGCAGCAATGTTTTGCATAATGAAAACAAAAGCCATCAGCTCTTCCCTTTTACAGGATGTTAAAACGAAATACCCAAGCGGAAGAAACGTTAATAGTGCCATATCGTTTGCAATAAGCATAGAGCCTATAAACGTAATATAAACAAGTGCCAAAACGCACATTCGTGCATTTTTAAAATAGACAACAATGTTTTGTGCTATCATATAGAAAAAATTAATATTTTTAAGAGCACAGACAACTGCAAGTACACAAAAAAGGCAAGTCAGTGTTTTAAAATCGAAATATGAAATGTACTGCATATCAGGTCTTACAAAATACGAAGTAACAAGTGCTGCAAGTATTGCAATACAAAGCACTGCATTTTTCTTTACAAACTTTACTGCCTTATACATTTTCCTTCTCCTTTATTACATTTAAAAAGGACAGATTTCGTTGAAATCCATCCTTTTTGGTGCGGGTGAAGAGACTTGAACTCCCACGCCGTAAGACACAAGAACCTAAATCTTGCACGTCTGCCAATTCCGTCACACCCGCATACTTAACCTTTTGTTGTTGTATCAACTCACACGTGACACTTGCGGTGCCCGGTTTTTATATCAGCTGCCGCTTATAAAAACCGACCGCTGACGCCTTTGAGGCTCGCTGTTTCTGCCACCGGCAGCGCTTCGCCACAAACTGCCAATTCCGTCACACCCGCATAACATTAATATTATAACAAATAATATTAAAATAATCAAGTGTTTTTAATAATTTTTAATTATCAATAAAACCACCTAAAACAAAAGGGCTGTTAAACAGCCCTTTTACTATTTAGCATAATCAATTGCTCTTGTTTCTCTGATAACGTTAACTTTAATCTGACCAGGATATTCAAGTTCACTTTCGATTCTCTTAACAATATCTCTTGCCATAATGATAACATCATCATCGTTAACCTGTTCAGGCTTAACCATAATTCTTACTTCTCTACCTGCCTGAATAGCAAATGAGTGGTCAACACCTTCAAAGTCGTTTGTGATTTCTTCAAGCTTTTCAAGTCTCTTGATGTATGTTTCAACATTTTCGCGTCTTGCACCAGGTCTTGCAGCTGAAATTGTGTCTGCTGCCTGAATAATAAATGCAAGTTCTGATGTTGCTTCAACATCACCGTGGTGAGCATGAACCGCGTGAATAATATCTGGATTTTCTTTGCTTTTTCTTAAAATGTCAACACCGATTTCGATATGTGTGCCTTCAACCTCATGGTCAACTGCTTTACCTATATCGTGGAGAAGACCAGCTCTTCTTGCAATGGCCGGATCCATACCAAGCTCAGATGCAATAAGACCTGCAACCTGTGCTACTTCAATAGAATGTTTAAGAACATTCTGTCCATAGCTTGTTCTGAATTTAAGACGACCAAGGAGTTTTATAATATCCATTGGAATACCGTGAACACCTGCGTCAAAAGTTGCTTTTTCGCCTTCTTCTTTAATTGTGTTATCAACATCTCTTTTTGCTCTTTCAACTGTTTCTTCTATTCTTGCAGGGTGAATTCTGCCATCAGAAATAAGTTTTTCAAGAGCAACTCTTGCCACTTCTCTTCTTATTGGGTCAAAACCTGAAATAACAACTGCTTCAGGAGTATCGTCAATAATAAGGTCAATACCTGTTAATGTTTCAAGGGTTCTGATGTTTCTTCCTTCTCTACCGATAATTCTTCCCTTCATATCGTCACTTGGAAGGTTAACAACAGAAACTGTTGTTTCTGCAACGTGGTCAGCTGAACATCTCTGAACCGCCGCACTTAAAATGTTTCTTGCTTTCTTTTCAGACTCTTCTTTAATATTGTTTTCAGCTTCCTTAATAATCATAGCTGTTTCGTGTCTGATTTCGCTTTCCATATTCTTTAATAAGTATTCCTTTGCCTCACCGGCACTTAAGCCTGAAAGCTTTTCAAGGACTGCTGTTTGTTCTTTAAGTGTATTGTTGATTTGTTCTTTGATAGCGTCTGCTTCTTTGATTTTGTTGCTTAAAATTTCGTCCTTTTTATCAAGATTTTCTGCTTTTTTATCAAGAGCTTCTTCTTTTTGCTGATTTCTGTGCTCCTGTCTTTGAACTTCACTTCTTCTTTCTTTGATTTCTTTATCGATTTCTGCTTTTAAATTCTGGCTTTCTTCTTTTGCTTCAAGTAAAATTTCTCTCTTCTTATTTTCAGCATTTTTGATAGCATCATTTATAATAGTTGTAGCCTGAGTTTCTGCACTTCCTATCTGCTTTTCAGCAACTGCTTTTCTATATAAAACACCTGCTACAAAGGCAACTACTGCTGCTACAACAACTAAAGCAATCAATATATAATGTATGATATCTATATTAAACACCTCCTTAAAAATATATTTATCATATTTCAATAAGAACTTATTATACACAAAAAGCTAATTATATTTTAGCTTTTTTTTTGCATCTTGTCAAGGAATTTTGAAAAACATCTGTATTTTTTTTCAAATGTATGTTATAATCAATTAAGGTGATTTTATGAAATTCAAAACAGATAAAGGATTTTCGGGAAATTTAGTTTTTCAGGAGCAGATTATTTTGTCTGCCATCGACAGTTTTTCTCTCCTTGAACTAAAAATTTTCTTATACATTTCAATACTTTGTCAGGCAAAGAAAACAGTTGAACCGGAAAGCATTGCAAGTAAATTTGGCATTTCTGTTCAGGAGTTTGCAGACATTCTTGCAAACCTTGAAAAAAAAGATGTTCTTAAATTTTCTGGTGACACAATAACTTTAAAGCATATAGATGAGAAGCCTGAATTTATTATAAAACCTGCACTGGACCCTGATGTTTTATTAAGCTCCTCACAAAGCGAAACAAAGGAAATTATGACAGCAGCTGAAAAATGTTTTGGCAAGATGCTTTCTCCTAAAGACATTGATTCAATAATGAATGTAAAGCACTATTATTCTTTCCCTTCTTCAGTTCTTGCCGCAATGCTCGGTTACATTGAAGGCTTTGAAAGGAAATCAATCGCTCTTATAGAAAAAACTGCAATTGACTGGTATGAAAAAGAAATCAACACCCTTGAAAAAGCTCACGAATACATAAGAGTTCTTGAAGAAAACAATATAAGATACAAAAAATTAACTTCCGCCCTTGGTATTTTTGGCAGAAATCTCACTAAAAAAGAAAAAGAATACGCAGATAAGTGGAGCAGTCTTTACTCAATTGAAGTAATTAAAGAAGCTTATGAAAAAACAATCAATCAGACGGGTAAAATAAGCTTTGCTTATATGAACACTATTTTAGAAGGAAAAACTGAAAAACCATCATATAAAGCAGGGGCAAAAAAAGTTAAACCTTCAGGTTTTAATAATTTTGAGCAGAAAAAATCAGATTTTGAAGAAATTAAACGCAGAAAGCGTGAAAGTATGATAAGAAAATTGAAAGGAAACAACAATGAATAACTCTCTTTTCAAAAAAGCACAGGATATTTTGAGTTCTTTAAGACTAAAAAACAAAATTAAATGTGAAGAAAGAACTAAGGAAATTTATTCCAAAATTACAAGAATTGAAGAAATAGACAAAGAAATTTCCGCACTTGGACTTGAACTTACCAAAAGTATGCTAACAAACAAAAATTCCGAAGAAGTTCTTGAACAGTTCAAAAAGGGTTCAGCAAAGCTTAATATGGAAAAATATGAGCTTCTTGTTGAAAACGATTACGACCCTGACTATCTGGATGAAATATATAACTGCAAAGAATGTAAGGATGAAGGCTACATAAATGGTAAACTTTGTTCCTGTCTGGAAAAAATATACAAAGAGCTTGTATATAAAGCGGCAAATCTTCCAATACTTATGGATGAACAGTCTTTCAGTACATTTAATCTTGATTTTTATTCTGACAGTGATGATGAAGATTCACCAAGAAAAAATATGGAAATGGTCTTTAATTTCTGCAAAGAATACGCCGAGGATTTTGGTGAAGAAAGTGTAAATCTTCTTATGTACGGAGGCACAGGTCTTGGTAAAACACTTCTTTCTAGTTGTATTGCTAAAGAAGTTATAGACAAAGGCTTTAAGGTTTATTATCAACCTGCCTACAGAATTTTTTCTCTATTTGAGTCCAACAAATTCACAAGCGAACAGGACGAAGCTATAAAAGCTCAGATAAAATACATTTTCAACTCTGATTTACTTATTATTGACGATTTAGGAACAGAACTGGTTACCACATACACCGCAGAAGTTCTTTTTGACTTAATCAACACCAGAATCAATTCAGGCAGAAAAACTATAATTAATACAAATTTAAGTCTTGATGACCTCGAAACAATTTATTCTGCAAGAATAAGCTCAAGGCTTGTGGGGAATTATGAACATCTTGAATTTGAAGGTGACGACATAAGACGATTATAAATTCCACTTGCAATAACTTCCAAAATATGTTATGCTATTTAGAAAGAAACAGGAGGACATAAACTATGAAAAAAATTCTTTCAATACTGGCAATGCTTTTAGCATTTGCAACACCTGCACTTGCAGACGGTGAAGCTGCCACTGCTACAGGAGGCGGAATGACAGGTATGATTATTTACTTTGTTGTAATTATTGCAGTTTTCTATTTCCTTTTAATCAGACCACAGAAGAAAAAAGAAAAAGAAGCTCAGGCAATGATTGACGCAATCAAAAAAGGTGATAAAATCACAACTATCGGTGGCTTCCATGGCAAAGTTATTTCAGTTAAAAACGGTGTTATTACTCTTCAAATGGGTGAAAACAAAGTTAAGCTTGACAGTTGGGCAGTTAAGTCAGTTGATAAAGCTGCCGAAGTTAAAGAATCTGCTGAAATTGAAGAACCTGAAGTTCTCGATACAGTTGAAGAAACAGAAGAATAATCAAACTACCCTCTGCATATTATTTTGCAGAGGGTGATTTTTTTGAACATATTAAACAATACCTACAAAAGCAGCTTTGTTTCTTCTGTCATAAGCGTTATTCTATGTTTTATTTTTCTTATTATTTCAGCTTTATTAATTACATACACCGATTTAAGTGAAAATTTAATACCTGCACTGGCAAAATTTTCTTTATATTTTTCTGCCTTGTTGGGCGGATTTCTCTCTGCCTTTAGAAAAAATTCAGGAGGTCTGGTCAGAGGTCTTATCTGTGGTCTTTGTATTTCTCTATATATGTGCATCAGTGCCATAATACTTCCCTCCTTTAATCTATCTTTTGTGTTTTTACTCAAACTTCTCGTTATAGTTCTTTTAAGTACAACAGGCGGAATATTTTCAGTTAATATTTCATACAAAAAACACAGATAACATATTGCAAATAAACATTCTTTGTGATATACTGAATACATTGATAGGAGGGATACTCAGTGGAATTTAATGAAACAATGAAGTTAAATGTTGAGCACGACACTAAAAGCGACGCTCGTGAAATTATGGATGTTGTATATAATGCTTTAAAAGAAAAAGGTTACAGTCCTGTAAGTCAGATTGTTGGTTATTTTCTTTCAGGGGATCCAACTTATATCACAAGCCATAACAATGCAAGAAGCATCATAAGAAAGCTTGAAAGAGATGAGCTTCTTGAAGAAATTGTTAAAGCTTATCTAGATGAATAAATAAAATTCAACAATTCAATAATTTAAATTTCAGGGAGGGGTGCAATTCCCTACCGGTGGTAAGTGCTGTAAACATCACAAGCCCACGAGCCTTTATGGTTGATTTGGTGAAATTCCAAAGCCGACGGTACAGTCCGGATGAAAGAAATTAATGTTAAAGTTAAATTTAGCATACGCCCTGTAAGGTGTATGCTTTTATTTTAAAATGAAAGGATAATTTATATGAAAAGTAATTTAAGAAAATGGATAGCTTGTGCAATGTTTTCAGCCATTGCCGTAATTTTAATGTTCTTTTTTGAATTTGCACTGCCGTTTCTCCCGCCATATCTAAAGGTTGACTTCGGCGAATTACCTGCTCTTATTGCAGCCTTTGTTCTTGGACCTTGGTGGGGTGTTTTAGTTTGTCTTATTAAAAATCTTGTTTGTCTAACAACTACAGGAACTGCTGGTGTAGGTGAACTTGCAAACTTTATAATTGGTGCACTTTTTGTTTTTCCTGCAGGTTATATATACAGCAAGAAAAAGACAAAAGGAATTGCGGTTTTAGGATGTTTTGCAGGAATTATTCTTTCAACTGTAATAAGTTTTTTTGTTAACTACTTTATTACATACCCATTTTATGCAAAAGTAATGATTCCTTACGATGTTATCGTTGGTATGTATTCAGCAATATGTCCATGGGCTAACACATTAATTAAAGGTCTATTAGTTTTCAATCTGCCTTTAACCTTTGTAAAAGGAATTATTATTTCAGCTGTTACGATTCTTGTATATAAGAAAATCTCACCGGTTATTAAAGGGAAATATTGATAAAAAGCCGAATGGTTTAGATGACATATAAAAATAAGCTTTGCTTAAGCAAAGCTACCATAATTATTAATTATTCATTAGCGTAGCGATTTCATCATTCATTATTCATTAAAAATCCTGTCGCATTTAATGAATAATGAATATTGAATAATGAAAAATGAATAATAGAAACCTGTATAATAAAAATGGACTACCAAAAGAGTGAAAATATGATATAATATTTTCAGGAGAGTGAACAAAATGGAAAGAAAAGTGAATTACACAAAGGAGTTCAAAATCCAAGCATGTGAATTGGTAGTCAAAAACGG
>JAZSLZ010000076.1:0-5481 GCA_045535635.1 Clostridia bacterium | reverse complement strand
TATCAATCGTTTTTTTAACGCTCGTTGCCCACTTTGGCTTCAAGTCCCTCTTAAAAATAACCAGAAAAAAACACACATCAAAAGATGTGTGCTTTTTTCTGGTGCGGAAGGCGGGACTTGAACCCGCACGGTCTTAAGACCACTACCCCCTCAAAGTAGCGTGTCTACCAATTCCACCACTTCCGCGTGTTTAACTTTGTTGCTTTTTTGATAGTTACGCGTTGACTCTTGCGGTGCCCGTTTTTTCCCTAAGCTATCGCTTGTAAAAAACGACCGCTGACGCCTTTGAGCCTCGCTGTATCTGCCACAGGCAGCGCTTCGGCACAAACTACCAATTCCACCACTTCCGCATTTTTTCATTGCCTTTTGGTGGACAACAAAAGTATTTTAACACCGTTTTATTGTTTTGTCAACTGATTTTTTAATTTTTCTTTATTTTTTTATAACTTTTTGTATTTGTGTGGTTATTTTCTCGGCTATTCCAACATCTTTGCCCTGCATTAATATATTTGTTTTATAGTCAACAAGCAAGATTCCTCCTGCAAGAATTCCAAGCATAGCTATTATTTTTAAGCAACATTTCATAAGTCCCTTTACTCCTTTTTTACTTTATGGCATTATTTAATATCTGAGCAAAAAGCTCACAGCTTACTTTTGCCTCCTTAATTGTATTTCCGTGAGTGCCTACCTCAAGGATTATGTAGTTTTTATGAAGATGCTGATTAAATCTTTCGTCCCTGAAATTTACAGGCCTTAACAAACCTTCAAACATATCCTGACCTTCCTGTTGAAGTGCTATGGCAAATTTTAAATTCTCAAGATAATTATCATGAGTAAGACCTCCGCCGTTGCTTCCTACGACCATCATAAGCTGAGCCGCTTTTTCCTGACCTGTATCGTAGGTTAGCTTTATTCTTTCGCCTTTTTCGTTTTCTATTGCATCACGGTGAAGGTCTATTATTATGCCAATATCATCATAATTTTCAAGGTACCACTTTGCCGTTCCCAGGGAATTAACATAGGATTTGTTATAATCCTCTTTATCGTGCATTTTCACATCGTGAAGAACATTAAAACCGTATTTTTTTAACTCTTTTTCAAGATGCGTTCCCACACCTACAACATTTTTTTCAAAGTTCTCTTCTCTTGCTTCAGGGGAATTTTCGTATGCTTCGGTGCCGTGGGAATGAAGTATTAATATTTTAAAATTTTTTCTGTCTGAAATCAAAGAATAGTCCTGCATAAGATTTTTTATATCTATTTTTTTATCTGTGGTATTTGATATTGAAATTTTGTTATAAGAGGTGTTACCACCGTTAATTATCTGCTTTTCCTGAGTGTTTATACTGTGAAGTTTTTCCGCCTCTTCAGGTGTGTAGGCATTGAAAACAGAAGTTCTTTGTTCTCCGAAAACATTATAAATAAAATCTGCAAGAAGCAGGGGGAAGCTTTTATCTGCATAGCTTAAATCATACATCATAAGACTTAAAGGAATTCCAGGCTTTAAAATATCTGCATAAGCTTTTGGCTTTACGAAAACAGAAACGGTATAAATTAAAACAAGAATAAGCCATAAAAGTTTTTTTATATTGGTTTTCATCTGCAATCCTCCTTGTCCAAAGTATATGATTAAAAGTTACTCTGTATAACCTTGAATATCCTCAAAATCCATATTATGGAAAGCAAGATTTATACCGTATGCAACAGTTATCCCCAGCTTTCGCACAAGTTCGTCCGCTTCTTTTGGTGCTACAATCATAGGTGTTATTTTATCTTTAATTTTTTCAAAAAGCTGGTTTTTGTTTTCTTCGGGAAGAAAATCGTAAACAACTGTTTTTGTATCAACAACCATAGGAACACCTATTGCTATAACAGGAATAGATAAAGTATTTTTGCTGATTTCCTTACGGTGATTTCCCACGCCTGAACCCGGGCAAATACCTGTATCGGTAATTTGTATAGTTTTTGCAAGTCTTTTTATTTCTCTTGCCTTTAATGCATCTACAGCAATTAAAAGGTCACAGCTTGTTTCATTTACGAACCCTTTTATAATATCAAGACTTTCCGCTCCTGTTTTAGACATAACATCAGTTTTTATAGCCGAAACAGAGCCGAACAAATCATCAAATTTACCTTTGTGATACTTCAGGATATGTCTGGTTACAATAAGATTATCAACTGTTATAGGACCTATTGCATCAGGGGTTATCAGTGCATTTCCAAGTCCTGCCACAGCAAGGCGTTTTTCATTTTTTACAAGCGATAGTATCTGCTTTTTTACGCAGCAGGAAATATTTTTTAAATCAAAGTTTTCAAATTCTATGGTAATATATGTTCCTTTTGCTTTGCCAAGTGTTTTTTCACCATTTTCATTTAATATTTCGACTTTTGTTACTGTAATATCGCCGTCTTTTGTAACAATGGCTTTAACACCGTCTATTTCAGTTACTTCTCCTGCATCTTCTTCATACATTTCCTTTGCCTCAAGGGCTAAATCTGAATTAAGCATACTTTTCCTCTTTTCATAAAAAAATAGCAACGCATCTGCGTTACTATTTTGTGAAATGTAAAATCAATTATTCTGTTATAATTACCCTTACTTTATCAAGCGAGGAATTGCTCATATAGGCGTGAATATTTTTTCCGTTTAATCCCATAATATCGGAGAATTTTATAAGTGTGTAGTTTTCACCGTTCTTTTGATATACTGCAACATCTTCGGAAATTGAATATTTTTTACCTCCTGCATAAACATATACATAGTCAATATCAGTTATGGTATTTTTAATTTCAATAAGACCGCTTATGCTTTCAACACCCTTTGAGCCTGTAATAATCTTTACTACAGAACCTTTTCCAAGGGAAGACTTGTATTTTCCGTTTAATGTCATTTGCTGACCATTAACATCAAGAACAAAAGATGTTATGTAATTTTTGTTTACGACAACATCTGTTACAACACCATAAGAATAACCATCGCCTGTTACATCATTAAGGAAAATATTTTCAACATTTCCATTGTTATCTGTTGTGTAGTATAATATATCTCCTTTGTTTATTTCAAGACCGTCAAGTCTTGAAATATAAATCTGCTTGGCAAAAGGTGTTTTTTCTTTATCTGTTACCATAACATCAAGAAATTTAACATTGGCAGAAAGCTTCTGAGAGCCAATCTTATAATCTTCTGCAGAAACTTCTCCCTCAAATCCGTTGCTTGTAACCTTTGTAAGTGTTGCATAGCCGTCCTTTATCTGCACTTTACTAATTGATGAAAGTTGTGCTTTATAGTCCTTTTGTGTTTTGTACTCATAGGTTACGCCGTCTGCAGTCATAACAGAAACATAATAGGAAGAATATTTTTCACCTGTGGAATACTCATAAAACTTTGTTCCTGTGCCTGTTACATATCCGTAAAGGGTTGTTGTCTGGGATTTTGCTGAAAGCACATCTGCAACCTCTCCGTTTTTGCCCAGAAGGAGAAGAACGCTGTCTCCATACTCAAATTCTCCGCCTGTTGCAAGTTTTGAGAAAGCTTCGTTTGTTTCTATGTTATAGCTTACACCTGAAACAGTTACAGATGTTAAATTCTCTTTGCTTGGTGTTGCTTTTTCATAAACACCTAAAATTTTGTCTGAATACATCCACACTGTATCAAGCTTTTTGGAATAGTACACAACATCGTTTATAGCCATATCTGATGCCGATGCAGATTTATGGTTTCTGTAATATTTTGCAGAATAAGAAACTGCATTTTTAATTGTGTTTATGTTTATATTGTTTATTGTAACAGGACCCTCTATTTCTGCGTTATCCATAACAACATCTTCAATATCACCGCTTGTTGCAAGAGTGTAACCAAACACTGCCTCTATAAGCTTCTGCCCTGAATTTTTCATTGGTGTGTTCAATGTGTTGTATATAAGATACATAACATCATGTCTTGACATTCTTGAACCTTGTGCTTTGTTACTTAAATTATCAAGCATTTTCAGTTCTTTTGCTTTATTCATCTGTCCTGCAGGCCAGATAGCGGTAAAATCACTGTCTGCATAGCCTAAAAGCTTTAATGCAACTGTTACGCCCTCTTCAAGAAGAACTGTGTTTTCAGGTTTGAAGCTTGAATCCTCATAGCCTTTAACAAGTCCGTAATCTGCGGCAGTTCTTATATATGTTGCACCCCAGTATGTATATGGAACATCTGAAAAAGGCGAAATTCTTGAGTGTGAAGAAACATCACTTCTGTGCGAAGAAGAGGCAACTGCAACCTTTGAAAATTCTGCTCTTGTTACAGAATCAGAAAGGTTAAGATTTCCGTTTTCGTCACCGTTCATAATTGATAAAGCTTTCATTAAAGACTCTATCTGTACCTGTGATGCAGTCATTGCCGTTGCTGAAAAGCAAGATAAAGCAATGACAAATGCGATTATAATAGAAATTAATTTTTTCATATTTTTTCCTTTCTTTAGTCGTAGCGAAGTGCTTCGATTGGGTTTAGCTTCGCCGCCTTGTTTGCAGGCATATACCCAAACAAAATTCCAATTCCTGCCGAAACAGAAAATGCAACTATAACCGAAACAGGTGAAATTGCAGGTGGTATTCCCATAAGGTTGCACACAAGCACCGAGACGGCTATTCCAAGTATAATTCCAATAACACCGCCCACGGCGGAGGTTGTTGCCGCTTCTACAACGAACTGACTCATAATATCCCATCTTTTTGCACCGATGGATTTTCTTATGCCTATTTCTCTTGTTCTTTCTGTAACCGAAACAAGCATTATGTTCATAATACCAATACCGCCTACAAGTAAAGAAATTCCTGCAATACCAACAAGTATCATTGTAAGCTGACCTGTTAAGTCATCTAAAATATCTAAAATCTGTGCAATTGCAATAACTCTGTAGGAATTTTCGTTTGCTAAAGTTTCAAACAGGAAGTTTTTAATATCTTCAACAACTGCATCGATTGTATTGCTATCCACAACTGCAACGGTGTAACTGTTAACGCTTCCCATTCTTGAAAGACTTCTGCTAAGTGTATACGGAATTAAAACCATATCATCTGCAGAGCCTTCAGTGCTGTCTGCCTGTTCTTCAAGCACACCTACTATAGTGAACTGATTTCCGTTTATTTTAAAGGTCTGTCCTATGGCATTTCCTCCAAAATATTCTTTTGCAATATACGAGCCTACAACGCAGTTTTTCTGTCTTCTTTCAATATCCATATACTGCAGAAATCTGCCCTGCATCATATCATAGCCCTTAATTTCGCCATAATCTTCGCCAACTCCGGTAACAGAGCTTCCTGCAGTTTCAGTTCCGAATTTTACAGAAACGCCATTTATAGTAACCGTTGGGGAAATATATGCAATGGTATCAGGGTTTTCCTGAGCATATTCATACATATCCTCAACTTCAATTCTTCTGTTACTGCCTCTT
The DNA here is from genome assembly GCA_045535635.1 of Clostridia bacterium. Classification (GTDB taxonomy): domain Bacteria; phylum Bacillota; class Clostridia; order RGIG6154; family RGIG6154; genus RGIG8700. The sequence goes on along the minus strand of JAZSLZ010000076.1, from coordinate 43 downwards.
GGTGTTATGGTTACAGAAATCTGATTTGTTCCCATTTCTTCAA
>JAZSLZ010000053.1:0-12445 GCA_045535635.1 Clostridia bacterium | reverse complement strand
CATTGATATTTCCTCCTTTGTTCTTTTTTGCGGCTGGCTAGACCGCTTTTATTGTAACATAGGAGGTCTTTTTTGTTCAACGGCAAAAGCCTTTTTCGAACCACCAGCTTAGCTGGTGGTTTTCGTTATACAAAAAAAGCAAGCACATAAAATGTGCTTGCGGTATGGCGAAAATTTAACAGTCTGAGAATTTAAGTCTGCATCTGTTGATTGGAAAACCCTTTGCTGAAAAGTTTCTTTCGTACTCTGTCTGTATGTTTCCTTCATTGTATTCACTGTTGTGAAGGTCAAAGGTTAACTGGTCAATCTTTGCACCGTAAAGCTCAAATTCTTCCAATGAAAAATCAAATAAAGGTCTGTTATCTGTTTTAAACTCAACATATCCCTCAGGCTTTAAAATTTTATTGTAAATTGCTAAAAATGTTCTGTATGTAAGGCGTCTTTTTGCCTGTTTTGACTTTTTCCATGGGTCAGAGAAGTTAAGATAGATATTTGCTACCTCATTTTCTTCAAAAACCTCAAGAAGATTTGCCGCATCCGCCCACATAAATCTTACATTTTTTATGTCTGCTCTTATTGCCTTTTCCATAGCAAGGATAATAACATCCATACATTTTTCTATGGCTATAAAATTAACATTTGGCTCTCTTTGTGCAAGGGCACATATAAAATCACCTTTACCGCAACCGATTTCAAGACGGATTTCGTTTTCGTTACCAAAAACTTCATTCCATTTACCCTTATTCAATTCAGGCTGACTTATATGAAGATGACTACACGCCTCAAAACGGGAGTCTCTGTTTTTCTTTTTTCTCATTCTCATAAGCTTTTGCTCCTGTTTTTCGCACGAAGTCCGTTATCAAGAATTTTCTTTCTTATTCTTATATTTTCAGGTGTTACCTCAATAAGCTCGTCTGCTGCAATAAATTCAATAGCTTCTTCAAGGCTCATATTTTTCGGCGGAATAAGACGAAGTGCATCATCTGCACCTGATGAACGGGTATTTGTTAAATGTTTTTTCTTGCAAACATTAACATTAATATCATCCGCCTTTGGTGATTCACCAACAACCATACCTTCATAAACAGGTACGCCTGCACCGATAAAGAGTGTTCCTCTTTCCTGTGCGTTGTAAAGGCCATAAGTTACCGCTTCTCCTGATTCAAATGCAACAAGTGAACCTGTTGAACGGGAAGGAATGTCACCTTTGTATGGTTTATAGCTGTCAAAGAGAGTGTTCATAATACCCTCGCCCTTTGTATCAGTTAAAAATTCATTTTTATAACCGAACAAGCCTCTTGATGGAATTAAAAATTCAAGTCTTGTTCTTGTACCTTTAGGCTCCATTGACACAAGCTCTGATTTTCTTGTTCCAAGCTTACCCATTACTGCACCTACTGATTCGTCAGGAACATCAATCACGACTCTTTCAATAGGTTCGCATTTAACACCGTCAATTTCTTTATATAAAACCTTTGGTGTTGAAACAGAGAATTCATAACCCTCTCTTCTCATTATCTCTATTAAGATAGAAAGGTGCATTTCACCTCTTCCGCAAACTGCAAAGCTGTCTGTTGTATCACCCTCTTCAACTCTTAAAGATACATCCTTTAAAAGCTCTCTGAAAAGTCTGTCTCTTAACTGTCTTGATGTAACAAACTTGCCCTCTTTTCCTGCAAAAGGACTGTCATTTACTGCAAAAGTCATTTCAACAGTAGGTTCGCTGATTTTAACAAATGGAAGCGGTTCAACATTAGATGTATCGCAAAGGGTATTACCAATTGTAATATCACCAACGCCTGAGAAACACACAATATCACCAACACTTGCAGATGTTACAGGTGTTCTTGTTAAACCTTCAATCTGATAAAGGTTTACTACCTTGCTTTTATAAGGTTGTGTCTGATTGTAATAATCACAAATTGTAACTTCCTGATTCTGCTTAATTGTACCTCTCTCAACTCTTCCGATACCGATTCTGCCCACATATTCGTTATAGTCAATAGAAGAAACAAGCACCTGCATATCCCCATCCATATCACCCTCAGGTGCAGGAATCTGGTCTAAAATCTTTTCAAAGAGAGGTACTAAATTTTCGCCCTTTACTTCTGGAGAATAACTTGCAGTACCATCCCTTCCTGAGCAGAAAAGTATAGGACTGTCAAGCTGTTCATCTGTTGCATCAAGCTCTAAAAGAAGCTCTAAAACTTCATTTTCAACTTCGTCAAGTCTTGCATCAGGCTTGTCTATTTTATTGATTGCAACAATAAGTCTGTGTCCAAGCTCTAATGCCTTTTGAAGAACAAATCTTGTCTGTGGCATTGGGCCCTCTGCCGCGTCAACAAGAAGAATAACCCCATCTACCATTTTAAGTACACGCTCAACCTCACCGCCAAAATCTGCGTGGCCCGGTGTGTCAACAACATTGATTTTAACATCTTTATAGTAAACAGATGTGTTTTTTGCAAGTATTGTGATACCTCTTTCTCTTTCAAGGTCGTTTGAGTCCATAACTCTGTCCTCAACAACCTGATTTTCTCTGAAAGTACCGCCCTGCTTTAACATTTCGTCAACAAGAGTAGTTTTACCGTGGTCAACGTGAGCGATGATTGCTATATTTCTCAAATCTTCTCTTACCATTTGTTTTCTTCCTTCCATCTGTCAATTTCTTCTAATGCGCGTAATGAAATCGCAGTATTTTTTTCTTTTTTCCCTTTTACTCTGTATTCAAGAGAATCTATAATTCCAAAGTTTATATTCATAGGCTGAAAATTTACAACTGTTTCGTCAGAAACATATCTTGAAAGAGCTCCCATTGCAGTTTTTCTTGAAAAAACATCGCAATTCCCCTTTTCTATTATCTGCGAAAGATAAATTCCAACCGCAAGACCTGATGCAGCAGATTCCACATACCCCTCAACACCTGTAATCTGACCTGCAAAGAAAATGTTATTGTTCTTTTTAAGTCTGTAGCTGTTATCAAGAAGTTTTGGTGAATTTAAAAATGTGTTTCTGTGCATTACGCCGTATCTTGCATACTCTGCATTTTTAAGAGCAGGAATAAGTCCGAAAACTCTCTTTTGTTCAGGGAATTTTAAGTGTGTCTGAAAACCTACAATGTTGTAAAGAGTTTTTTCTTTGTTATCCTGACGAAGCTGAACAACTGCATAGTGTTCTTTATCAGAACGTGGGTCTTTTAAACCTACAGGCTTTAAAGGGCCGAAAAGAAGTGTCTTTTCTCCTCTTTTTGCCATTACCTCAACAGGCATACAGCCTTCAAAAACTTTGTGGTTTTCAAACTCCTTAAGCTCTGCACACTCTGCATTTATAAGCTCGTTGTAAAAAGTTTCATATTCTTCTTTATCCATTGGACAGTTGATATAATCCGCTTCGCCCTTGTCATATCTTGACGCCATAAATGCACTGTCAAAATCAACACTTTCCCGTGTTACAACAGGTGCTGCCGCATCAAAGAAATGAAGATAATCTTCGCCGATTAATTTTCTTATTTCTTCTGAAAGTTTGTCCGATGTAAGAGGTCCTGAAGCAATAACAACATAACCGTCTTCAGGGATTTTTTCAACCTCACCGTATATTATTTCTATGTTTTCGTTTTCTTTAACTTTATCTGTTATATACTGTGAAAACTTTTCTCTGTCAACTGCAAGTGCTCCACCTGCAGGAACTTTAACTGCATCTGCGGCTTCAGTTACTATTGAGCCAAGTCTTCTCATTTCTTCTTTTAAAAGTCCGGGTGCATTTTCAAGACCTGCACCTCTTAATGAGTTTGAACAAACAAGCTCTGCAAATGTTGAAAGCTTATGAGCAGGAGAATATTTTTCAGGCTTCATTTCATAAAGCTTAACCTTTATTCCCTTTTTGGCAAGTGCCAAAGCACACTCGCAACCTGCAAGTCCTGCACCAATAACTGTTACTTTCACTTTTTGGTTGCCCCTCTCTCATAGTCGCAGTCTTTATTTATACATTTAATCTTTTTAGGTCCTCTGAAGCTTCCTTTTTCAAGGATGCTTCCGCATTTAGGACATTTTTCTGTTTGTGGTTCGCCCCAAAGCATAAAATCGCAGGTTGGGTTATTTTCGCAACCATAGTATTTTTTACCTTTTTGTGATTTCTTCTCAAGAATCATTCCACCGCATTTAGGACAGTTAACACCAGTTTCCTTTGCGATTGTTTTTGTATTTCTGCATTCAGGGAATCCAGGACATGCTAAAAATTTACCGAATCTGCCCTGTTTGATAACCATTTTTCTTCCGCACTTTTCGCAGACAACATCTGACTCTTCGTCTTCAATTTTAACCTTTTCCATACCGTTTTCGGCAGCTTTAAGGCTTTCTTCAAAACCTTTATAGAAATCAGCCATAATCTCTGTCCAGCTCTTGCCTTCTTCAACAGAGTCAAGTTCATTTTCCATTTTAGCGGTAAAATCTATATCAACTATATTTTCAAAGTGCTTAACCATTTTTTCATTAACAATTTTACCAAGGTCGGTTGGCTTTAAGCTTTTCTGTTCCTTGATTACATAGCCTCTGTCAAGGATTGTTGAAAGAGTTGGCGCATAGGTACTAGGTCTGCCTACGCCGTTTTCTTCCATAGTTTTAATTAAAGATGCCTCTGTGTATCTTGACGGCGGTGCTGTGAAGTTCTGTTTTGGAGTAATTTCTTTAACTTCAAGATTTTCACCTTCTACAAGTTCAGGAAGCTTACTTTCTTTGTCTTTAACCTCATCTGTGCCTTCTTCATAGATTTTTGTAAAACCTGCAAATTTAAGTCTTGAGCCACTTGCTTTAAACACATATCCACCTGCATCTATTACTGCATTTGATGTGTCATATACTGCACTTGTCATCTGACTTGCAACAAATCTTTCCCAGATAAGCTTATAGAGCTTATACTGTTCAGGCTTTAATGAATCTTTAACAATAGCAGGAGTTAAGAATACATCTGTAGGTCTGATAGCTTCGTGTGCATCCTGTGCATTTTTCTTTGTTTTATACTGCGGCATATACGATGGAATATATTCTTTCTCAAAATTCTCTGAAAGGTATGTCTTTGCCGCAACACCTGCTTCGTGAGAAATACGAAGAGAGTCTGTTCTCATATATGTGATAAGACCAACGCTTCCTCGGCCCTTGATTTCAACACCTTCGTAAAGCCCCTGTGCAACAGACATTGTTCTTTTTGTAACAAAGCCAAGCTTTCTTGAGGCTTCCTGCTGAAGAGTTGAAGTTGTAAACGGTGCTGCAGGATTTCTTTCCTTTTGTGCGTTTTTCACCTCTGTTACTACAAACGGTGCACTGTTAACAACATCTAAAATCTTATTTGCTTCTGCTTCTGAAGAAATATCAAGTTTTCCGTCTGTATTGCCAAAGAACTTTGCTTCAAATTTTTCCTTACCTTTTTTTAATTGTGCAGAAATTGTCCAGTATTCAACAGGAATAAACTTTTCGATTTCTTCTTCTCTGTCGCAGATAAGCTTTGTAACAACAGACTGTACTCTTCCTGCGCTCAAGCCTTTTTTAACATTTTTCCATAAAAGAGGGCTTATCTGATAGCCTACAATTCTGTCGAGTACTCGTCTTGCCTGTTGAGCATCAACAAGGTCCATATCAAGAACTCTGGCAGATTTAAGACTTTCTTTCACTGCAGTTTTTGTTATTTCGTTAAATGTAATTCTGTTTTTAGCCTTTTCATCAAGCTCTAATGCATTTGCAATATGCCAACTGATAGCCTCACCCTCACGGTCAGGGTCAGTTGCAAGATACACTTTGTTTGCACTTTTCGCTTCTTTTTTAAGTTTTGTTAAAAGTTCGCCTTTTCCTCTTATGGTTATATATTTGGGTTTGAAATTGTTTTCTATTTCAACTCCAAGCTGACTCTTGGGCAAATCAACGATATGTCCCATAGAAGCCACAACCTTATAATCCTTACCTAAATATTTTTTTATGGTGTTGGCCTTTGAAGGAGACTCAACTACTACAAGATATTTAGCCATAAATTACTCCTTTATAATCAATTTAATTTTATCATCATCAAGTCGCACAACCACATCTTCCAGTTCAAGCATAAGAATTTCTGTCAGCACCACGCCTGTGTCAAGACCTGTTTTTAAGCATATTGCGTCACAGCTTAAATCGTTTTCTCTTAACACGTTAACTATCTTTTGCTGATTTTCATTAAAATTATACTCTTTTGGTTTGGTTTGAGTGCATTCTTCCAATACACTTATCCCGTAATCGTTAATTATGTCCACAGGACTTGTAACAAGAGAAGCACCCATTTTAAGATATTCATTTGTGCTTGTATAATATTTATCATTTATCGGCCCTGGAATTGCATAGCAGGTTCTTGAATAATCTGCACAAAATCCGAAGGTCATATTTGTGGCACTGCCTTCACACGCCTGAACAATCAGGGTACTTTGAGAGATTGCAGCAAGAATTCTGTTTCTGTATCTGAAATTCCATTTATAGGCAGAAAGCTTTGGCATAAACGGTGAAACAACAACGCCACCATTATTAACAACTTCCTTTATTAGCCTTGAATGTGTTCTCGGATACGGCTTTAAAATTCCACAGGGCAGCACAGTTATTACTTCTTTTACCGAACGGATAACCTCTTCTTCAATACCGTCCGCAAATCCTGTTACTATACCAAGACCTACTAAAGACAAGGTCTGAGAAAATTTTCTTGCATTTTCCTTCCCTTCAAAGTTTGCACGTCTTGAACCTGTTATTGAAATAAGCGGTCTTTTCAGCAGCTCTTTGTTCCCAAGCACATATAAAATATGGGGTGCTGCATCACTGTTTAATAAATATTCTGGATAGAACTCGCTTTTTCTGTCTATTATCTCTATATTATTTGCCATACATTGTTTTATTACATCTTTAGCATCATTCAAAGAAAAAACTTTAAGCTTTTCTGCAATTTTTGATGGAAGCTTTTCCTTGTTTTCATAAACCTGCTTCGCATCTGAATACATCTCAAGAGCAGTATTTACATAGTCAGGATTTGCCATAACACAGGATGTCAGCCAGATATCATATAAAAATTTATCCATTTCTCTGCCTTACCGCCTCGTACATTATTATTGAACCTGCAACACCTGCATTCAAGCTTTCCGCATTACCGGGCATTGGGATTATTATATTTTCTGTTCCAAGATTATATAAATCCTCCGAAATCCCATGAGCTTCGTTTCCTATACAGATAATAGTTTTTTTAGAAAAATCATAATCATAAAGAGATTTTTCTGCCTGAAGGCTTCCTGTTAAGATAGTATAGCCGTCACTTTTAAGTTCTTTTAGCTTTGAAAGATATTCATCTTCATATACAACATTAATATGGAACATAGAGCCCATTGTAGAACGGACAGTCTTTGAATTGTAAAGATCTGCACATTCTCTGGAAAGAATAACAGTTTCTATTGCCGCCGCATCTGCAGTTCTTATAATTGTTCCCACATTACCCGGGTCCTTTACATTATCAAGATATACGCATACATCTGAATAATTTTTAAAATTATTTTCTATTCTGCAAACTGCTATTATTCCCTGAGGTGTTTTTGTATCGCAAAGACTTTCCATAATTCGTTGTGATACAACATATTCTTTAAAGCCTTTAAACATACCCTGATATTTTTCAGTAAAAAGAATACACTCAATAAGCTGAGGCTTAAAGCTTACCAGCTCACCCACACAGTTTTCGCCCTCAACAATATACAAGCCCTTTTCATATCTTTCAGACTTGTTCTTTAATTTTTTCAGTTCTTTGATAAACGGATTTGCTGTGCTTTCAATTCTTTCCACATAATCACCCCACTTTATAGCTATTATATAATATTACCATTTTCAAGTTCTGTCAACAACTTTCTTTTATATAGTAGGAAAAATATTTTTCTTCTATATAAAAAGAACAGGAAAAATTCCTGTTCTTATACAGTTTGTTTTAATTCTACCCAGAAGTTTGTGCCGTTTATTTTGTCAGATGTTACGCCGTATGCAAAATTATGTTTATTCAAAATTTCTTTTACAATTGAAAGTCCGATACCTGTTCCCGTCACTCTTCTTCTTCCGCTTTTGTCTATTTTATAATATCTGTCCCAGATATGTCTGATGTTTTCTTCCTCAATAACATCGCCAAAGTTCCGCACATTAAATATACCATTTTCCGTTAGAGTTATGTCAATTACACGCGTATCTATACTATGATTTATTGCATTATCAACCAGATTGCACACAACCTGCTCAAGTCTTGCATAATCACCTGTTATTTCTACATTCTCTGCAATATTTAGGTTAAATTCAAAGCCCTGTTCTCTGTAAATTTCATATCTTTCAATCAGCTTTGTTATCATCCTTGAAGCATTGAATTTTTCGATTTCAAAATTATGCTTATCCGCCTGAAGTCTTGAAAGGTCAAGCATATTAGTTATCAAAGTTGAAAGTCTGTCCGTTTCATCTATTATAATGCCAAGCTGTTTTTCTCTTTTTTCAGGATTGTCACCTGAAAGGTCACGAATAGTTTCTGCATAACCTTTTATCATAGTAAGAGGCGTTCTCAGCTCATGTGAAACATTTGCAATAAGATCTTTTCTTATGCCATCTACCTTTCCAAGTTCCTTTGTCATCTCATTGAAGTCTCTTGTAAGTATTCCAAGCTCATCTACGCTGTCAACAGGAACACTTATATCGTAGTTACCTGCTGCAACCTCTTTTGCCGCAGTAGAAAGACTTCTTATAGGCTTTGTTATGGATTGTGAAAAAATAAATGAAATAACCAAAGACACCACAAGCACCGCAAACATTATTATAAGAAAAAGTCTGCCAACAATGTCCGCAGTTGACTGCACAGGAACAAGCGACGTTCTTGATGCTGCATAATAAGTATTGCCTTGCGATTCAAACCTGTTTATAAGCATAATTATATTTTCATTGCCGCTATTGCGCATACCTTCTTTAGGCTCAAACTTCACAACCTTTGAATTCTCACCGCTTACTACCATTTCTTTAATAGCATTTGTTGCTACTATAGCGGACATCATATTGGCAAAATTGAACCGCATTGGGTTTTCTCCGTCGTTAAAAAACATATATGGAGAAATAATTATCTTACCTTCGCTGTCAAACACTTCAACAAACAGGTCGTTTTCACTGCTTAGCTTCATAATTTCCTCGTAGCTTTCGTTTACATCTCCCCTTGAAAGGATTTTAACAACTTCCACCTGTGCATTTTTAACATCCAGTTCCTTTGTGAACTCATAAAAATTCTGCAGAAAAACTATGCCAAGAAGCCACATAATAAGCAAAATAACCGAAACAACAGAAATCATATAAAACCATGTTTTAAATTTTATTGATTTAAGCATATTAACCCCTCCAAAATAAGACTGAAAGATGTGTGATTTTATTCAGTCTCATCCACCTCTAACTTATAACCTATACTCCATATTGTCTTAATGTAATTTCTATATGGTTCTATGCTGTTTCGAAGCATTTTTATATGAGTATCTACTGTTCTGTCATCTCCGAAAAATTCATATCCCCAGATTGTACTTAAAATTTTCTCTCTTGAAAGAACAATTCCCTTGTTTTTAACCATATAAACAAGAATATCAAACTCCTTAGGTGTAAGAGTTATTTCCTTTCCGTCAACTAAAACCTTTCTTCCTGTTTCATCAATTTCAATGCCCGGAAGCTTTAAAATACCTTCTTTTTCCTCAACTGCACCGCTTCTTTTAAGAACTGCTTTTATTCTTGCCACAAGCTCTTTAGGACTGAATGGCTTTGTTATATAATCGTCAACACCCATTTCAAAGCCAAAAAGCTTGTCATACTCCTCGCCTCTTGCACTGAGCATAATAACAGGCACCTGAGAAATTTTTCTCACTTCTCTGACAACAGTAAAACCATCAACCTTTGGCATCATAATATCAAGTACAACAACGCTGTATTCATTGCTTTTAATTTTTTCAATGGCTTCCATTCCATCCGATGCCTCATCGTATGTATAGCCTTCAAAATCAAGGTATTCTTTTATTATATCTCTTATTCTTTCTTCATCATCAACAATAAGAATTTTATACATACTATCACCTCAGTATTATTATAACACAACATTTTATTATTTCCTATGTAATTTTTGTGAAATTTTACGAGGGCATTTTTCACAATTAAACGCCTTTATAATTGACAATCACAATCCATAGTGATATAATTTAATAAATATAATTTATTAAAAAGGAGAGAAATAACATGGATATGTTAAAGCAAATCTCTGATATCGGTATTGTACCCGTTATCAAAATCACAGACGTAAATAAAGCAGTACCTCTTGCAAAGGCATTGATTGACGGTGGTCTTCCAATCGCTGAAATTACTTTCAGAACAGATGCGGCTGAAGCTTCAATCAAAGCAGTTTCTCAGGCTTTCCCTGAAATGCTCGTTGGTGCAGGTACTGTTCTTACAATAGATCAGGCAAAACGCGCTAAAGAAGCAGGTGCTAAATTTATTGTTAGCCCTGGTTTTAACCCAAAAGTTGTTTCATGGTGTTTAGAAAACGACATTATTCCAACACCTGGCTGCACATCACCTACAGAAATCGAAGCAGCATTAGAGCTCGGTCTTAAAGTAGTTAAATTCTTCCCTGCTGAACAAAGTGGCGGTATTGCAAAAATCAAAGCTCTTTCTGCTCCATACGGAAACCTTAAATTCATTCCAACAGGCGGAATTGACGCATCTAACCTTTTAAGCTACATCACAAACAAAAAGATTTTAGCTTGTGGCGGAAGCTTTATGGTTAAAGAAGACTATATAGAAAATGAACAGTGGGATAAAATCACAGAGCTTACAAAAGAAGCAGTTAAAACAATGCTCGGCTTTAAAATTGCTCACATCGGTATTAATTCAGAAAATGCTGAAGAAGCTAAAAAGGTTGCAGATATGTTATCACTCGTTACAGGTATGCCTATAACAAAAGACGGTGAAAAGAGCATCTTCACAGGCTCAGAATTTGAAATTATGAAATCTATGGGCAGAGGCAAATGCGGTCATATCGCTATCGCTACAACAAGCGTTGACAGAGCTGTTTACCACCTTTCAACAAAAGGTGTTCAGTTTGATGAAGAATCTGCTACATACAATGCAGACGGTTCAAGAAAATTCATTTACATTAAAGAAGATATCGGTGGTTTCGGTATCCACCTTGTAGAATCTAAATAAAGGAGATTAAGAATATGAAAATAGTAACAATGGGCGAAATTATGCTCAGACTTTCAACACCAGGTAACGAAAAATTCATTCAGGCAGACGAATTTGATGTTTGCTATGGTGGTGGCGAAGCTAACGTTGCAGTATCACTTGCAAACTACGGCCATGATGCTGAATTTGTAACAAAAGTTCCTGAAAACCCAATCGGTGAATGTGCTGTTGCAGCATTAAGAAAAATGAATGTTGAAACAAAACACATCGCCAAAGGCGGAGAAAGACTTGGTATCTACTTCTTAGAAACAGGTGCCGCAATGAGAGCTTCAAATGTAGTTTATGACAGAGCTCATTCTTCAATTTCAACTGCTAAAGCAGAAGATTTTGACTTTGACGCAATCTTTGAAGGCTGCGACTGGTTCCATTTCACAGGTATTACACCAGCAGTTTCAGATGCTGCTGCAGAACTTACAGAAGCTGCCCTTAAAGCTGCAAAAGCTAAAGGCGTAAAAGTTTCTGTTGACCTTAACTTCAGAAAAAAACTCTGGTCAAGCGAAAAAGCTCAGAAGATTATGACAAATCTTATGCAGTATGTTGACGTTTGCATTGGTAATGAAGAAGATGCTGAAAAAGTTCTCGGCTTCAAACCAGGTAACACAGATGTAACATCAGGCGAACTCGAACTTGCAGGATACAAAGATATTTTTGAACAGATGGTTGCAAAATTCAACTTTGAATATGTAATTTCATCACTTCGTGTTGCACACTCAGCTTCAGATAACGGTTGGTCAGCTTGTATCTACTCAAGAGATACAAAAGAATTCTACCACTCAAGAGAATACAGAATTGCTCCTATCGTTGACAGAGTTGGCGGTGGCGACAGCTTTGCAGGTGGCACAATCTGTGGTTTCTTAGACGGCAAAAACTTCAAAGATGCTTTAGAATTCGGTGTTGCTGCATCAGCTCTTAAACACACAATTCCTGGCGACTTTAACCTTGTTTCAAGAAAAGACGTTGAAGCTTTAGTTGGCGGCGACGGCTCAGGCAGAGTTCAGAGATAATTCATAAAAAAACTGCGAGGAAAATTGAAGTGAACCCCATTTAGTTCACAAAAAATAAAAAACGGTATAACAAAGAACAGGAAGAGGAACTCACCTTTTCCTGTTTTTTAAACGAGTAGTGTTGTAAAAAAACAACCACTCTTCAACAAGCAGTAGATATTCTTC